>CAYPNN010000342.1:0-2515 GCA_964412065.1 uncultured Candidatus Bathyarchaeia archaeon | reverse complement strand
GTGCTGGCCACATGCGTGGTCCAGATGCTTTTCGTGGCCCTCTTCATAAGGGACCCCGAGGAAAGGGAAAACTAGCCTAGAGCCAGAGCAGCCTCGCGGCGGCGACGGCGGGTGTCAACGCCAGCGTCGCCACGGTGTCGCTGACCGCGGTGATGGCGGGGATGACCACGTTGTCTGGGTTAAGCCCCCGCTCGAAGGCGAGGTGCGCCGAGTAGAGGGCGAAGACGCTGACTACGCCGAAGCTGAGCAGGTTGGCGGAGAGGGCCACCGTCAACAGCGTCGCGAGGCTTACGCCGGGTGCGCCGGGTCCCGTGATGAGCCAAGCCGTGAACGCGAATATCACGTGCATGAAGGCCGCCGGCGCCTCAACCAGGAATATGTTTCTCCCGGCGTCCCCCAGCTCCTCAGCGAAGCCGCGGGCGTAGCCGAGGGCCATGCCTGTGGTGGTCTGGCTTCCTATGATGCTCCCTATGTTTCCCAGGGCGTTGGTGAGGGCCGGGTACATGGCCATGAGGCCGGGTGTGCGCTCCAGCGTCCCGCTCATCCGGCTGAGCATGACGCCGTTGACGCTTCCGAAGAGGCTGCTGAGGACGACGACGGTGGTGCCCTCTCGGAGGGTCTGCCTGAAGAACTCGTCGCCCCGGCTCCGGTGGGCAACGACGGCCACGGCGGCCAGTATGAGGGTGAAGAGGGCCCCCAAGACTAGAGACGTCGAGCCGCCCCCGAGCGCTAGGCTCACGACGGCGACGTAGAACGCGGTGACTATTATGTCGTTCACGGACGCCAGGATGGGGTAGACTATG
Organism: uncultured Candidatus Bathyarchaeia archaeon; assembly: GCA_964412065.1. Lineage (GTDB taxonomy): Archaea > Thermoproteota > Bathyarchaeia > TCS64 > TCS64 > RBG-16-57-9. The sequence continues at coordinate 1,712 of CAYPNN010000342.1, read as the reverse complement.
ATGTCAGGGTCCAGCCCCCTCGTGTAGGTCTCTATGGCTATGTAGCTTGTGATGGGGACGCTGAAGCCCACAGCCAGGGTGCAGGCGACCGTTGGGACGGATAAGAAGATGAGCCACATCCCGGGCGTCGCGGTCCCCGACGCCAGGTTGAATATGAAGCTTACCGAGCCCAGGACCAGGGCGTCGACCACCGTGATGGTCGTGACGCTCTTCACGAGGCCGTAGTAGTCTGGGGTGTTGTCCCTGAGCTGCGGCTTCACGAGGCCGAGGTGAAGCATGGTGGCGAGGTTGCCGCTGAAGACGCCGCCTATGCCGCCGCGGACCGTGAGCACCGGCGGGAACAACGCCAGTATCCATGGACTCGCCGAGAACTGGGGGGTGAAGACAGCCATTAGGCCGCCCGCGAAGAGGCTAACGAGGTTGAAGCTCAGGGCTAGGAGGGTCTGACCCGAAACCGTCCCTAAGAAATGGCTCAGTCGCCCCTGTATGACCGAGGTTGCCCCATAGACCATTACGCTCCATACTCGTTCACGGGACCCGAAGTCCCGCACCTAGTTGGACCACCGACTTAAAAAGGTATCAAGGGTAGTCGCGTGATACACACTCTGGTCTCCTCAGGTTTATACGGCTTGACGCACATATCTTTGACGCCATGAGCCCGATAATAGTTGTCGCAGGATTCGTCGTTCTGCTCGCGCTTATGCTTTACTACATGTACAAGGAGAAGGTGGAGGGGGAGGCGGCCCCAGAGCAGCCGAGGGTGGAGCCCACAGTCGTCAAGGTAAGGGACTACGAGGCCCAGCTAGCCGCCGAGGAGCCGGCCGAGGAGTCGGAGGCGGAGCAGCCGGAGGAGCCTGAACCCGAGCCGGCTGAACCATTGCCCGAGGCTCCCCAGACAGAGGAGCCGGAGACACAGTCTGACGACCTGAAGTCTCTCAGTGGGGTTGGGGAGAAATACAGAACGCTATTGAGAGCGGCCGGGGTTAGGAGCGTCGCCACGCTGGCGGGCGAGGAGCCCATTAAGCTGCTGGAGAGGCTCCGCGAGGCTAACGAGAGAGAGGATTATGTGAAGAGGCTGCCCCGGGCGGGAGACGTCGAGGCCTGGGTGCAGAGGGCGAAGGAACAGAGCCTCTAGGAGCCGGAGAGGTAGTCGAGGCCCCGGCGAGTCAAAGTCAGGCGTCCGTGGCTCTCGGCGACGTAGCCCTCCTCCAGCAGCCCGTCTAGCATGTTCTCGGCCTGCCGTCTCCACCTTGGGTCGCCGCCGGGCAGCGTCTCCAGGTCGGCTGGATACAGCCGAGGCTTCATGAGGCGGAGCGTCTCATCCAGCGCCTCGTCCACCGTCGCCTCCCCCCTGCTCTCCAGGGCCTTGAGTATGTAGGGGCCGTACTCGGGTTTGCTGGTCCTCGGCGCGGACATCGGTAGGATGATGATCCTCGCACCTTTAAAACGATGCCAGCCTCACAAGAAGTTGTTAGGGCGCGAGCTGCTTCACCGCCTCCGGGCTGAACTGCACCCAGACCATGTCTCCGCTGTCGAAGCCCTGCTCCTGGAACCGGCGCTTGGACTGGTTGACGCGGAGCTCGACGCCTATGTCTAGGGTGACTGTCACGCTGGGCCCCGTGTCGGTGATCTCTGCTATGCGGCCCCGGAAGACGTTGTCCCGGACGTTCACTGGGGTCACGGCGTGGATGCTGACGTCGTCCCCGTGGATG
>CAYPNN010000341.1:0-2519 GCA_964412065.1 uncultured Candidatus Bathyarchaeia archaeon | reverse complement strand
TCGGGGAGTGCAACGTACAGTTCGCGTTGGACCCGGAGGGCGAGGAATACAGGGTCATAGAGGTGAACTCGCGGCTCTCGCGGAGCTCCGCCCTGGCCTCCAAGGCCACGGGGTACCCCATAGCCTACGTAGCCGCCAAGCTGTCCCTGGGTTATACTCTTCCCGAGCTCGTGAACAAGGTCACGGGAGTCACCACCGCGTTCTTCGAGCCCTCCCTAGACTACGTCGTGGTCAAGATGCCGCGCTGGGACTTCCCCAAGTTTAGGCGGGTCGACCGCGAGATCGGCACCCAGATGAAGTCCGTCGGGGAGGCCATGGCGATAGGGCGGAGCTTCAAGGAGGCTCTGCAGAAGGCCGTGCGCATGGCTCAGCCGGGCTCCGGGCTCACAGACTCGGCGAACGGCTTCACGGACCCGTCAACCCTGAGAGAGGCGTTTAAGACGCCTACCGACCGCCGGCTCTACGAGGTAGCGCAGGCCTACAGGCTGGGGCTGGAAACGGACGAGATACATCTCGCCACCGGGATCGACCCATGGTTCCTGGAGCACATCCGTGAGTTGGTTAGGCTCAGGGACGAGATGGGCGGTGACCTCACTCAAGATAAGCTAAACGCCGCCAAGCTGAACGGCTTCAGCGACGCGGTCATCGCCGAGGCGTACGGCGTCGACGAGCCCACCGTGAGGGGGCTCCGCCGCGGCTGGGGGATCGTGCCTGTCGTAAAGCAGATCGACACCATGGCCGCCGAGTGGCCCAGCCAGACCAACTACCTCTACATGACGTACGGCGGCGACGAAGACGACATCACGTTCAGCGACATGGACAAGGCGGTGGTGCTGGGCTCCGGGTGCTACCGCATAGGGTCGAGCGTCGAGTTCGACTGGTGCTGCGTCAACATGGCTTGGAGCCTCAAGGACCACGGCGTGGACGAGGTCATCATGGTGAACTACAACCCCGAGACCGTGTCCACCGACTACGACGTCCTCGACAAGCTGTACCTCGAGGAGCTGAGTCTGGAGAGGGTGCTCGACATCGTGGAGAAGGAGAACCCGCGGGGCGTGGTGGTCAGCGTCGGAGGCCAGATCCCGAACAACCTCGCCCTTAGCCTTCAACGCAACGGCGTCAACATCCTGGGGACATCGGCGGACGACATCGACAGGGCGGAGAACCGAGCAAGGTTCAGCGCGCTCCTGGACGAGCTGGGAGTAAAGCAGCCCAAGTGGGCCATGCTGGAGTCCTTGGAGCAGGCCCAGCGGTTCGCCTCACAGATAGGCTACCCCGTCCTGATAAGGCCGAGCTACGTGCTCTCGGGCTCGGCTATGAGCGTAGCACACGGCAGGGACCAGCTGACAGCGTACCTGAGGCACGCGGCGGAGGTCTCACCCGACAGCCCCGTCACCATAACGAGGTTCGTGAATGGGGCGAAGGAGGTCGAGGTCGACGGCGTCTGCGACGGCGAGAACGTGTACCTCGGCCCCGTCATCGAGCACGTCGAGAACGCCGGCGTCCACAGCGGCGACGCCACCATGGTCATCCCCACACTGACGCTGCCCGAGCCCCTGAAGGATAAGGTGAGAGACACCTCCAGGAAGATCGCTAGGGCCCTGGGGATCAGGGGGCCCTTCAACATCCAGTTCCTCGCGAAGGACGGCGAGGTCTACGTCATCGAGTGCAACCTCCGCGCCAGCAGGAGCATGCCCTTCGTCTCCAAGGTAACCGGCGTGAACCTGATGGAGCTGGCCGCCGTCTCCGCCCTGGGCGGCCGCATCGAGGAGGGGGACGCGGAGCCGCTGAGGCACGGAGTCAAGTCACCCATGTTCAGCTTCATGCGCCTCGACAAGGCCGAGCCCCTCACCGGCGTCGAGATGGCGTCAACCGGCGAGGTGGCGTGCTTCGGGAGAAACTTCCGCGAGGCTTTCCTCGACTCGCTGGTGGCCAGCGGGGTGAGGCTGCCGAGGACCGGGGACACCATACTCGTCACGGTGGGCGGCAGCAAGGACCAGGCGGTGGAGATCGCGCGGAAAGCCTACGCCAAGGGGTTCAGGGTCGCCGCCACGCGGAACACCGCGAAGGCCATCAAGACCGGCGGCGTCCCGTGCAGGGCCGTTCACAAGGTCAGCGAGGGAGGCTCACCGAACATACTGGACATGCTGGAGAACGGGGAGATACAGTTCGTCATCAACACGCCGAACCCGGACCACCTAGACTCTCGGACCGTGAGCGACGGCTACCGGATACGTAGGAAGGCAGTGGAGTACAGGATTCCGCTCATAACGAACCTGGAGCTGGCCGGGATGCTCGTAGACATGCTGTAGCCTAACTTAAAAGAATGTATGCACAGAAACGCGAGACCCTAGTTTATGACGACTGTGTCGAGCTGGAAGTAGCGGTTCGCGAGGAACCTTATCTTCTTGATGTTGGACCCGTTCTTGCCTATGGCGATGCCCTTGTCCTTGGGCTCCACGTTCACCATGGCGATCTTCTTTCCCTTCATCCTGTCGACGAGGCGGATGTCCTTGACC
>CAYPNN010000340.1:0-2536 GCA_964412065.1 uncultured Candidatus Bathyarchaeia archaeon | reverse complement strand
CCGACCCCGGATAGCCCCTCCTCCCCACGCGACAGAGCCACCTCGGCGACCCCGCCCAGATCCCCGGTCATCATCAGGGCGCGGCGGACCACCCCCAGGGGAGCGTCACCCGCCTCCGCTACGGCCTCAAGCATCACGCCCTCGCTTGCCCCTATCCTCATCTCGCCGAAGATGATCCGCACCAGTATGTCCGTCTCGTCGCTGTCGGCGGACGTGAGCAGCCCCTCTATGAGCTGCTCCTTTAGCCTCCTGGACCCCGGGCCCGACGCCGCCGCAACCCTGGACAGGGTCTCATGGACCTTCTTGATGGTGAGCCGCTTCCTGAAGAGTGTGGTCTGGCCTCCGTGGTTCAGCACGCTCCGGACGGTGCTCCACCCGACGTCGAGGCTCCTCGGGTCGAACTCGGGGAAAACAGTTCCCACCAACAACAGCACCGCCGGCGCAACCTCGTCGGGCTCCAGCTTCCTCAGGAACCCCGCTATGAGGGACGTCTTCTCCTTCCGCTTCGCGGTGGCCTCCAGGTCCCTGCACAGCGCGGCGAGCTCGCCGAACCCGGTCTCAGGCGTGGCGGACGCCCCCGATATAGTCTGTTAGGCTCCGCTGGCTGCCCGCGGCGCGCATCCTCTTCACCAGCGTCTCGACCCGACCCGGGCTGAAGCCGCGCTCCCCGCAGAGAAAACCAATTAGCCCCTCCTCGTCCAGCTCCCGCGTCTCGATGTCGTACGTCTCAGTTATCTCGGGGTCTAGGTAGATGCCGCGGATGGCCTGGTACGTGTCAGGCACCTTGGCGAGGATATTCTCCGGCAGCTCCTCGATGGAGCCGTGTCTCCTCATGAGCTTGAGAGCCGTCTTGGGCCCAACCCCCTTCACGCCTTCGTTGAAGTCTGTGCCCACGAGTATGGAGAGGTCGATGAGCTGCTCCCTCGTGATCCCCAGCTCCGCGAGCAGCGCCTCCAGCTCTATGAGCTCGGGCTCAAGCCTCCGCGCCCTCCCCTTGCTGGGGAGCCACTCCTCACCGCCTATGGTGAGGTACCTCAAGAGCCGGGGCGCCCCGAACAGGAGGGAGTCGTAGTCCCTGCTGTTGGCGGCCCAGACGTCCCCCCGGGAAGCCATGTACGCGGCCTGCGCCTCCCCCTCGGCGGGGGCCTGCACCCACGGTATGCCCAGCAGCGTTAGCAGCCTCTTGGCGTCATCTAGTCCCTCCCTGGTAAGCCTCCCCGTCATCACGGCCTTGGAGTATGCCGCCGCGTAGTCTCCGCGGCTCACGGCCTCCCTGTACTCCTCCTCGGCCTTCCGCCTGGCCTCCCGGCGCTTCTCCACCTCCCTTAGCTTGAGGTCGGGTGGTCTGCCGTCGAAGACGAAGACCAGCTTCATGCCGTAGTCCGAGACGAGCCGGGTGGTCCTGAAGGCTAGGCCGACGAGGTGGCTGGTGACCCTCCCCTCGCCGTCCATGAGGGGCGTCCCGTCCCTGGTCCTGATGAGGGCGAGGAACTGGTGGAGCACGTTGAAGCCGTCAACTGCGAAGCTCCTGCCCTTGAGTTCGTCTAGGCTCAGCGTCTTCTTCAGTATTATGGGTGTGAGTAGGACTCCCAACGGAACCATTCAAGCTAAGTAGCAGCCGAATAAATCGGTTTCCCGTTACAGACCGCAGAGAAAGAGTAGCCGGGTCTTACAGATACGCATATTGTCAATTCTGATACCAAATACAGGGAATTACTTGTCAACAAAATCTTTGATGGTCATCGTCTATATTGGCAGAAGTAAGGCGGTCCGCACGATACTCCCACTCAGGTCTTAACCCCTCTCGCCACAAGGACACGGTTTCTCGTGGACTTACCCGCCTCACTTGAGCGTAAAGATTATTAATATTTATTTTTTTTGAATCTTCAATCGATATTAAAAGGTGATTCTTAACAAAGAGTCGAGCATCTCAATATTCGGGTTACATTTTTCGTGGATCAGCGAATGAATCGAGTTTCTAGTCACATGCTGTTGAGCAGCAGATGGTAGGCGAGCCCCACTATGTAGAGCGTTGCGCTGGACGGCGCCAGGTACCGGATGACCTTGTTCAGGTCGGACTTGAAGTAGGTGTTGGTGAGCACCAGGCAGAGGTGCAGGGGCGATGTGATGTAGGTGCAGATGATGCCGAGGAACACTATGCTCGCGAGGTGGATGTTCGGTGCCCCGAAAAGGGGAAGCAGTATGGGGAAGCCTATGCCGACGCCCATCGCCGGGGAGCCCGAGACGGCGCCGATCACCGTGGAGATGACCATGGCGACGGCGAGGACCGGAATCCCTGAGCCGATCACTGCGTCGAAGAGGCTCGTCACGCTCCCCGAGGCCAGTATCATGTCACGCAGGTAGAGCATGGAGGCCGCGGCGAGGACTATCTCAGGGATGAACCCTCCTACGACCATCCTCGCCGCGTCACGGGGTCCGACTCTCCCCAGCATGAAGGTCGCGACGATCCCGACACATAGGCTGATCCACACTGGGAGCCCGTAAAGAGTCAGCCCCACGGTTAGCAGTATAGGCA
>CAYPNN010000339.1:0-2545 GCA_964412065.1 uncultured Candidatus Bathyarchaeia archaeon | reverse complement strand
AGTGGAGGAGCTACGCCATGATCGCGGAGGCCATGAGCGGCCACACGATGCTCACCGGGGAGCGCGCGGACCCGGAGGGCCCGCCCATAGAGATGGCTCAGGCCTATGGAGACCTCGGGCCTGGGACCATGGCTGCCATGGCTATCCTCGCCGCGCTGAGGTACAGGGATAAGACGGGGCGGGGCCAGATGATCGACGTCGCCCAGCTGGACTGCATGGTGGCGTACAATACAGCGATCACCGGGTATCTGCTGTCAGGCATGAAGCCTCTGGAGCTGCGGGAGAAGTACCCGAGGGGCAGGGGAGCCGGGGGCTTATTCAAGACCAAGGACGGTGGATGGATCAGACTCGCAGCGTTCGGTCCCAGGGCCCTTGACCGGATCGTCCAGCACATGGGGGTCGAGCTCGACGACATTAGCCAGGAGATGATGGAGGAGAAGGTGGCGAAGATGACCAGGGACGAGGCCGTGAAGATGTTCACGGGCATCGGCCTGCCCTGCGCCCCCGTCTACCAAGTGGACGAGACGGTTGAAGACCCCCAAATACTGGCTCGGGACATGTTCGTGGAGCTGGAGCACCCCCTGGCGGGCAAGATAAAACTCATCAACTTCCCGCTGAAGTTCTCGGAGACCCAGCCTGTGCTGAGGACCCCTGCGCCCTTGCTAGGGGAGCATAACAAGGAGCTTTTGAAGGAGCTCATGGGCTTCGACGACGAGAAGATAGATGAGCTGATGAAGAAAGGGATAATATCCTACTCTAAATAGGCGGTCAACTCGTTACCACATCTCTTAAATTCTATTTCTTTCATACCTTCAAGGGCGCCCCGGTAGCTCAGTGGTCGGAGCGGCAGCCTCGTAAGCTGTAGGCCGCGGGTTCAAATCCCGCTCGGGGCTCCACCTAACCCTTTCTCCCGACGAACAACCCGTACCCTATGTACTCTTCAAGGTTGTCGGGGATGATCCCTTCCTTCCGCACTTTATTAACGAACCTCCTGTAAGCAGGGTTCCTCAGATACAGAGACAGGGCCCTGTAGAGGCTTCTCAGCATCCCCCCGTAGCCGTACCTGCGGATTAGCTCTTTGGCCTCTCTACGGGGCCTGACTTCACGGACTTTCACGACTATCTCCGTCAGCCCCGCGTCCTCCAGCAAACCAACCCAGTCGTCGGAGGTGAGAGGCTTCACCTGAGAGCCTAGATCCTGGGACGTCCACGCGATTATTTCGGGTGGAGGCGGTGTCTTCAGCCACGTCGTCTCGTTGAGCCCGACGTATCCGCCGGGCCGGGTCACCCGGGCGTACTCCCTGACTGCCCTCTGCTTGTCCTCCGGGAAGACGGTCACGGACTCCGTGATGACCGCGTCGAAGGTCTCGTCCGTGAAGGGGAGGCTCTGAGCGTCCGCGACCCTGAACTCCGTCGTGTCCGCAACCCCCTCCCTCTCCGCCGTCTCCTGGGACCTCTCGATCATCCTCTCGTTGACGTCCACGCCGACCACCCTGCAGCCGTGCCTCTTCGCGATGTAGCATGGGGTCTGCCCGACTCCGCAGCCGACGTCTAGGACGTAGCTGTCCTCCCCTATTCTGCATTGCTCGACGAGCTCCTCCGTCGCCTCGAGACCGCCGAAGTGCTTCGTCAGTCCCGTCTCGGCGGCGAAATCGAAGTAGTGTTGCTCGGTCTCCGTCTGATCGTTTCTCTGGGTCATCATGTTCACCGTATTCGAGTCGGACTCGAATTCGAGTATGTTGGAGGCGGATATAAGGGTGTCGATTTCGACTCGAATTCGAAATATCTAAATCGGGGGAACCATACAGACGTACGCGATGAGGGAGTCCAGGGCCAAGAAGAATATACTGCAAGTTGCCGACGAGATGTTCAGGCGGGTGGGCTACGCCAGCCTAAACGTGAACGAGATAGCCCACGAGGCCGGGGTCAGCATCGGCACCCTTTACTACCACTTCCCGAAGGGGAAGACATCCATACTCATGGAGATACGCAAACAGATTGCCGATAAATACGTTAGGAGATTCGAGGAACGACTCGCTCCAGAGAGTCTGCAGGGAACAGCTTCCCTAGACGAGGGGCTCGAACTGCTCCTCGGGACCCTGATCGATATCCATCGCGAGGAAAGGCTGGTCCTTGCCGCCATGGATAGCGAAGTGCTGTCGAACCTGGCCGCTTATGACCGGTTCGCCGAGTCCGTCTCGGTGGAGGAGATGATGAGATCCGATGCGGAGCCCGTGACCAAGGTTCTTGGGATCCTCTTGGAGAGGCACCCAGAGGAGAGTATAAGCCTCGACGGCAAGGAGTCGAGGGTCAACAAGGTAATTGACGTCCTCACGCACCGGTTTGTCTACTCTGAGGCGACGTTCGGCTCCGAACAGGAATTCGTCGACATGATGATCAAGATAGTACGAACTCTCCTTGAAGATCATTCATGACGATGGTCGCGGCGAAGTTCGGGCATGTGATGCTTCTGTCGGCGTGAGGGATCGATACCCATATCAGTTCCCCTCTTCAACGTCTTCTCGGTGAAGAACATGGCCAAGTAC
>CAYPNN010000338.1:477-2551 GCA_964412065.1 uncultured Candidatus Bathyarchaeia archaeon | reverse complement strand
GGCTGATGAAGCTCAAGGGCGAGGAAAAATACGTCGCGTACCTTGCGGGAGAGATCGGGCCAGGTATCTTCCGCCAAGCCATCAACGGAGCAGAGGAAGGGATTCCGGTGATCGACGCGGACATGGCTGGGCAGCGGGCTGTGCCCGAGCTCAGCCTAACAAGCTTCAACGTTTACGGCGTAAAGATAACGCCCATGGTCATCTCGACGGTCTGGGGCGACAGGCTCGTCTACGAGGAGGCCCTCAGCTGGCAGAGGCTGGAAGACATCACCAGAAGCATCGCCCTCGTCTCACAGGGCTTCAACTCGACCATGCTCTCTGTCACAGGTAAGGACGTGAAAGACGCGGGCGTCCTAGGCAGCTACTCCAAGACCATAGGCGTCGGCAAGGCGATCCATGAGGCGAGAGAGTCAGGCGACGACCCCATAGAGAAGATAGTGGAAGCCGCTGACGGCTACAAGATATTCGAGGGAGAGACGCTCGCGAAGACCAACGAAGGCGACTTCGCTTTCGTCTGGGGGAACGGCTGGATCAAGGGCACAGGCGACTACGAGGGGAAGCTGTTCCGCTTCTGGTTCAAGAACGAGAACCAGGTGTCCTGGCTCGACGGTAGACCATACGTCAGGTGCCCAGACCCGTTCACGGTCATCGACAGCGAGACCGGTGAGGGCCTGTCCAACTTCAGGGAGAACATGTGGACCCCGGGGAGGAAGGTCGCTGTGGTCGGTGTGAAGGCGGTTGACTGCTGGAGAACAGATAGAGGAATCCAGATCTACAACCCCAAACGCTTCGGCTTCGACTTGGATTACGTCCCAATCGAGGAGCTAGTCGAGTAGCGCCTCCAACCTTTTTATTTCTAAATGACGATAGCCGAGCCCATGGTGGCATCGGCCTGAGCCAGAGCAGGTTAAACAACGTGAGACCTCGGGAGAAAAACTGGGGCCCATGACCCTCGCTGCTGGACCCTTCCATACCGTCGATTACAATTAACTAGGAGAAATGGTGTGACGGGGTTTTCACCCTCATTTATAGCCTGGTAGAACCCTCTTCTTCTTGGGAGGGAAAGGGTAAGCCAGCTTGCTGTGAGCCATCCCTATGTCGACGAACATCTGGGCTAGCGCCAGAGCGAGCCCTTCACCCTCAAGGACGGGTACGCCCAGCTCCTCCTGAAGACTCTTCGCCGTCCCCGCCATGCCGGTGCATCTCAGGATCAGGACGTCGGCTCCCTCTTGGATGGCCCTTCTCCCGTCTTCCAGAAGTGCCTTGTAAGTCTTCTCAGGGTCCTGGGAGAGCTCGAGCACCGTGATCCCCAAGGCTCTCACCCACCCCTTCTCCTTGCCCAACACGTTGGATAGGTTCCAAGCCGCCTCCCTGGCTCCCACGACCGGTATGCTCACCGCCTCCTTGGAAGCCTCGACACCTGGGTCGTTCATACAGCTGACCACGACGGCGTCGTAGCCGTTCGCCTCAGCCCACTCTGCTTTTTTCACTACGAAGGGGGCGGCCAGCACATCATCATACTTTGACTCGATGGAGGCTGGGCCGTGGTCTAGGTAGACGATGTCGACCTCTGTGTCGGGTCTTATGTAGTTACCGAACCTTTCCGGAGCGTGTTCTTCAACTATGAAGCTCTTGGTGATTATCGGTACGATTAGACAGATCCTCATGGGGGATTGATTGGGCGTCGATCCTAAAGAGGATTATTATTCAGAAGAAATTATAATTAAAATTTTTTTTATGATTTTTAAATACATTATTGAAGACATTATCATTATACGCAATGGTTAGTCAGAGCATATGAGGCAAGGATGGTAAGCTATTTTTCATTATTTTTGCCACATATCTTTAAAGCCCTTGCACCGGTTTACAATAGGATGCTTCATGGGAACCAAGGTTCTAAGTAAAGAGGATCTCTGGAACTCGGTGCTGGGAGGAGCGGCTCTAGCCACCGGAGGCGGAGGGGCGGCCCCGAGCTACGAGAATTTCAGTAAAATAGTCGATGCAAGCATAGAGCAGGGTGCAGAGTTCAAGCTCGTCGAGCCCGGGTCGATCCCAAAAGAAGAGTATATATTCG
>CAYPNN010000338.1:0-467 GCA_964412065.1 uncultured Candidatus Bathyarchaeia archaeon | reverse complement strand
GGGGGCCTCCTGAGGGAGTGGGTCGAGATGTACATGCGCCGTTACACCAGCGCCCCGGACTGGATCAAGCAAATGGCCAGGGTGTTCCCTCTGCCCTCGTGGGCAGAGGCCCCGGGTGACGAATGGGTGAACAAGCCCTATGAAAGGATGGTCGAGCTCGTGGGTGCCGAGCCGTACGGCTACATGCCCTTCGAGGTAGGGCCCAACAACTACCGTGAGTTCATACGGGCCGGGGCTCTTGGGATCTCCGTCGTCGACGCCGACAACGCCGGCTACAGGGCTGTCCCGGAGGTGTCTCTAGCGACCCTGAACGTGAGTAACGCCCCTATCGCCCCGGCGGTGGTCTGCACCAGCTGGGGGGACCTGGTCGTGTTCGAGAAGTTCCTGAGCTGGCAGCGAGCCGAGGACCTGATCCGGCACGTTGCGATAACCTCGGGCGGAGGCTGCATGGGGATGCTCTCCTTCAC
>CAYPNN010000337.1:0-2552 GCA_964412065.1 uncultured Candidatus Bathyarchaeia archaeon | reverse complement strand
TCCGCGGCTTCCCATCCTTTTGGAGATGGCTAAACTCAGGCCCATAGATAGGGGCGACATAGTGAGCGCGCTGACGCTGGTGCTCATCTTCATGTCCATCATGGCGGGGCGGGAGATGGGCAGCTTCTACGCGAGCTACGATGAGCTCAAGAGCCTCAAGGTGCTCTTCAGGGTCAGCGAGGAGGATATGTCGGTTTACCTCAGGGACGTGCTCATAGGCGGGGCTCCCGACCTGGGCTTCGGGCTGGCGATCACCCTCCCCGCCGTCGACGACGAGACCAAGCTGGTGACAGAGACGCCGGACTACGCCAGGCGGTGGATTATCAGCGTCACCTTGAGTGCCGTCGCGGTGCGCCAGCCTTCCGTCTCCGACGTGGAGCTTGAGCTGCTGGTGGAAGACGAGGCCTTCATCCAGGAGACTTTCACCTTTCCTAAGGAGAAGGTTTCCTACCTTGGCCTGGTGGACCGTGGGGTGGAGCTCAGGGTCGGCGACACCCAGTCCCTCCGTTCTACGATAACGGAGGCCGCTGAGCTGTACTCCGGCGAGGTGAAGATGGAGGTCAGGGGGAGAGTCAGGGCCCACCTCTGGTTCCTGGAGACGTGGCTGCCGTTCTCGACGACCCGGTACCCCCTGGTGGAGGCGCCTCACATACGGTACGGTTCCTCGGAGTGGAGAGGCCTGGGCGGGGCTGCCGTGAGCAGCGTCGAGACTGGGCAGCCGGTCATGGTGTCCGTCTCTTTCAGGAACTCGATGCGCGTCCACAGCCTCAGTGAGAACGTGACCTGCACGATCCATAGGGATGGCGAACCGGTGGCGAGCGTAACGAAGGAGGTGAGCGTCGCCCCTGACGGCGAGGCGGTGTACGTCTTTCAGTACACACCCGACGAGCCCGGGGACTATGGCTACGTTCTCATGTTGGATGGTACGCCTCTGAACGCCGACGACCCGTCTCCCACGCTGGAAGTCCAATGATCTTGGGGAGATTCGTACCCACGTCGAAGGTTCTAAAACCCTCCATCCCACACGCTTAGTTCGCTCTGTTCTTCAGTGACCTCATGTTGTCACTGCTTTCATCAGATAGCCCATGACGTCGACCCAGGTCCTTCTGACCTCGTTTTTATCAGCCCCCATCATCAGGTGACTGTAGAGCCCATCGCGCAGGGCGATAACTCCTCTTGACAACGAAGAAGAATCAACATCGGCTCTTATCTCGCCCTTTCTCTTCGTTTCATCTATAAGCTCCACGAGTCCTTGACCCCAGCCCTCTGCCACCCCAGCCAACATCTTCCTCAGCGCCTTGTTACGCTCTGTTTCCCGAAGCAGATCAAATCCAAGCGGTAGACTGCTCAGACGCAGCTCGAGCAACTCATCGAAGAAATCGCCGGTGGATATCGACTGAAAAGAACCCGAGTCCAGAAAACCTCGTACGACCCTAGCCCTCCTCTCTCCATGATGTCTTATCGCTTCGATGAACAGCTGCTCTTTGCTATCGAAATACTGGTAGATGGCGCCCTTGCTCACACCTAGTTCGCTGGCTATGTCCGTCATTCTCGTACGGTAGTATCCTCGCTCAGAGAACATCTTCAGGGCTTGTTCGATGATTTTTACCCGAGCCTGTTCCTTGTATTCCGGCACAACTTTGGGCATGGTGAAGTCCCAGTAGTATTAACGCAAAAATATGTTTATATAACCGACCCTTAAGTAAGAAATACTGACCCTTAGGTATATTTTTATACTTTAGGGTCATAATGGTTTTTGGTGAACCTTAGATGGATGAAGAACTATTTTTTCGCTTACTCTTCATAGCCATCTATGCTGTCTTCTTCGTTGTCAGAATACGCTATCGAGTGGGCTCATCAAGAAGGGAGCCGGAACGGCGTCAAAATGCAGAAAGCTGGGCTTCTAAGATACTTATCATCGCCATACTCGGTTACTTCGTGTCAATCGTTCTTTACATGCTCGACGTTCCATGGGTCTCCTGGTCACGGCTTTCGATGCCTCCTTGGCTGCGTTGGCTGGGCGTGATTGGAGCAGCATCTTCAGTTCTACTTGTGGCGTGGACCCACCGCGCACTAGGTAGACAGTACTCAACTGAGTTTGCCATCCAGAAAGACCATGTTCTTGTGACGACGGGTCCGTACGCAAGAACCCGACATCCCATGTATACGGCTCTAAACATGTTCTCATTTTCCATGGCAATGATGACCTCCAACCTTCTCGTCCTACTCTTCGCAGTCCTTGTCATCGTGCCTTTTCCATGGATTGCCAAATCGGAGGAACAGATGTTACTCGAAACCTTCGGTGAGGACTACCGAGAGTATATGAGAAGAACTGGTCGATTCTTCCCACGAATACTTCGGAAGTCTAAATAAGGAAAATGCACTTCGCGCTCGCGTTTAAAAGAGTAAAGAAAATGCATAATCGTGTTTTTAGAAGATGATAGTCCAGAGGAGACAGGATAACATAAACAATTTCTACTTAAGGCCGTAATGTGAGAACAGAGACCAGAGATGTGTGAGTGACTCCGCCTTGCAGCGCCTAGCCTTAGAGG
>CAYPNN010000336.1:0-2552 GCA_964412065.1 uncultured Candidatus Bathyarchaeia archaeon | reverse complement strand
GGTTCATGGTTACCTGAATTGTAGGCGGGTATTTGATATATCTGTTTATGGCTCTGTTTGTCCCTATTGCATGGGGCGCTGCACTCGCGGCTAGTACGTTACACTCCCAGCCCTTCTCCCGGCGACCCTGAGAAAGCTATCCCTGTATCTTTCGTTGCCGCGGAGCTGCTCGTGGAGTGAATCGTACTCTCTCACCAGCTCATCTATGCCCGGCACGATCCTCCTCGGCTCGTTGAATCCCAGCTCGTTCTTCAGGGCGTCGAATATCGACGGGTTGCAGAGGGCGGCTCTCCCGATCATGACGCCCGCTACACCCATCCCCATGAGGGCCTTCACCTTCTCGGCGGAGTCTACGCCCCCATTCGCGATGACTGGCACGCCGCCGGCGGCCTCGACACACTCAGGGAACACCGAGTAGTCCTCGGGCTCACTCGACTCCTGGGCAGCCGTCTTCGCGTGGACTATGAAGAGGTCCGCCTCGACTCCGCCCAGGCTGTTCAGGTAGAGCTTGTTCCTCTTCTCAAACTCGTTCGTGCCGAGCCGCAGCTTCACGGACGCCGCGTAGCCGTGGCCCTGGATGATGGACACGAGCCTCTGGGTCTTGGCGGCCCGCTTGACCATGGCTGCGCCCTTACCATGCCCGATGACGTCCATGCTGGGGCAGCATAGGTTGAGGTTGAACCCCTTGAGCCCAGGGAAGGGCCTGAAGCCCTCGACGAACCTCTCAAGCCGGTCCTCCCGCCCCGTCAGGAGCTGTATCTGGACGGGCGTCGAGTCGGAGGCCTCTATCTTGGCGAGCGTCGACTTGTTGCCCCTGAGGAAGCTTTCGACGTGAGCCATCTCCGTGAAGGTGAGGTCGGCTCCGTGGGTGTGGCAGAGGGTGCGGAGGACGCCGTCAGAGTAGCCCTCCATGGGTGCGAGCATGAAGCTGAACAATGCCATGTAGAGGTCTGGGCCGCGGAATATATATGCGTGGCAGGGGGGTTCAGGGGACTAGACGCGGTCTTGAATCAGGTCGGATGGGAGAAAAAATAGCGAGTCGAGTCGGATTATCCTCGCACCTCAATTTAATCTTCAGGTCGCGCCCTGTCAGCCTCCATTGATCGGTTCACGAGGCCGGACCTGCGAGAAGATCGGTTAAAGCATCCACACGTCAAGTCTTAAATCAGGTTACGGACAACCAGAGACGAGTGAATGATATGTCGACCAAGGGTAAGGTAATTCGACTAGAGGACATCCCCTGGAGGAGGAACGACGATCCCCGTGACTGGCTCAACTATAAGCGCCTCCTCTGGGAGGAGACTGGGTCGAAGGAGCTCTGCGTGGGCCTCGGCGAGCTGCCGCCGGGCCGCGTACTCGGCCTCCACCACCACGTGGGGGACGCCGAGTTCTACTACGTGTTCAGCGGCAGGGCCAAGGTGACGGTGGAGGACATGGAGGTGGACGCCACACCCGGCACCGCCATCTACATCCCGCCGTCAGCCAAGCACAGCATCGTGAACGACGGCGACGAGAAGTTCGTCATGATCTATGGGCTCAACGCCCCCACCCGCAGGTTCGTGTGGGACGAGCCCCTCAGCGAGTAATCGAAGGCTGGTCATCGCATACGGGCCAGTAGACTAGTCCATCTCTTTTACAATCAATAAACACCTTGTCGCATGGAATAAGCGCTTTATTGGGGGGTCCGAGTTACCCATGTAGCCTCCGGCTCCAGCTGTCTTCGTCTACCTCGTGGGTGAGGTAAAAGTCTAACTCCCTGTCGTCTAGTTTGAAGGTTTCTCTGATGGGTTTCCCGTTCTACAGGCGCTCCAGCGCGACGATTGTGGCGAAGTGACCTACATTGAGTGTGGTGTGTCTCTGTGCCTCGTCGCGACCTCGCCTGTGGAGCTATTCACACGGTCAACAACCACACCTTGGCTCTCACCGTGGTCGCATTCCCTGAGCCTTGTGTATCAGGTGACTGGGGTTCAAATTACATGGGCTCCCTACCGAAGGTGTTGGGACGCCCACCCGATGGAGAGTCTGTACAACGTTCCCTCGGTGGGTGCCCCGTCCTCGTCCCAGCCCATCATCTCGTAGTATGTGTCCACGGCTTTCCTAAGCTCGTCAGGGTCCACGCTGGTCTCGCTCAAGGCGCCCGACGTCTGGGGCTGGAAGAACCTCGGCGGCAGCCAGTCATCCTCCTTCGTGAAACCCGCTCTCAGGTTAAACATCCTCGCGAGGGCTAGGGTTCTCTCCGCCACCTGCACAAGCTCGTGCATGGAGACGTCCCAACCCGTGACGGCTTGAACCAAGTCCCTGTACTCGGTGAAGCTCCAGGGCGGGAACTGGCATACTGTGAGACAGTTAGCGAGGATCCTCATCTGCATCTGGCTCCTGTATAGCCTGACCTTGTCCGGACCGAGGCTGTCCACGGGCACCTCCTCGTATTCGCCGAGGGGCCTCAACTTGTCGTAGTTTCTAGGGTTCATCACTGTGTCGTGGATGTTGTGGCAGTGGTCCGCACCGGTGGGGGAGACCGCGTACCCGAGGCCAAGGCCCCTCTTATATCT
>CAYPNN010000335.1:0-2554 GCA_964412065.1 uncultured Candidatus Bathyarchaeia archaeon | reverse complement strand
CGCCAACATCTTGGCGCCCACCACCTACAACCACCCACTCATCCAGCAGGACCTCTACGAGAACGCCAAGATCTACGCAGGCGAGATCGCGGACCCGGCGACGAGGGCTGACGCCTGCTGGAGGCTGGAGAAGATAGTGAGGGCGTACGACCCGTGCACCAGCTGCAGCGTCCACATGGTTGACTTCGACATCGAGGTGGACGGCAGCGCCGTCGAGGTGAAGGAGGTCGAATAGATGAGCGTACAGGTAGTGTTCTGCACATGCGGCGGCGTCCTCTCGCAGCATCTCGACATCGAGGAGCTCAAGAGCTTCGTAAGGGAGACCCAGGGAGTGAGCGAGATAATCACCACCGACGCCGCGTGCACCAAGGCCATGAGGGACGGCCTCATCGAGGCCGTCTCACAGGGGTCCGAGAAGCTGGTGGCCTTCGCGTGCACACGCTCCGTCTGCCAGAAGCCCCTGGAGGCGGTGATGGATGCCTCCGGGCTGGACCCCGAGAACCTCGTCGTAGTGAATGCTAAGGAGCAGCTGGCGTGGGTGCACCCCGACAGAGGCGAGGCAACGCTGAAAGCCAAGATGCTCCTCAAGGCGTCCATCGAGAAGGCCCTCAGCGTAATCCCCACGGAGACCGTTTCCTTCGAGAGGACACAGGAGGCCCTCGTCGTGGGCGCCGGGATAGCCGGCCTCACGGCGGCCTCTCAGATAGCCGACACGGGCGTCAGGGTCCACGTGATAGAGCGCGGACCCGCCATAGGTGGAACGATGCCTCTCATCAGCAAGACCTTCCCCGAGGAGGACTGCACCATGTGCCTCAGGGGCCCCCACATGATCAGCATGCTCACCAAGCCGGGCATCACCTATCACGTGAAAAGCGAGGTGAAGGACGTCGCACGCACATCCAAGGGTTTCAAGGTGACGTACACGAAGGCGCCGCTGGACTTGGACGTGGAGCCGAAGAGAGGCAAGGGGAGCCCGGTGGAGGCTATAACGGTTCCATCGGTGGGGCCTCAAGAGTATGATCTGGTCTACGCCTCCGAGCCGGATAAGGAGGCGTTGGAGGCCGTGACGGATTCCAAGTGCGGAAGCTGCACGAGCCTTTTCCCCGCTGCACTGATGAGCTACGAGGAAAAGCCCGGCGACAAGACCATCGAGGTGGGCTCGGTGATACTTGCTACAGGCTTCAAGGACTTCGACCCCACAGGCATCCCCAAGTGGGGTTACGGGTTACCCAACGTCATAACCCAGTTCCAGCTGGCTAGACTCATGGACCCCATAGGCCCCACAGGTGGGAGGGTGCTGAGACCCAGCGACGCAGGGACGCCTGAAAGGATCGTCATGGTCCAGTGCGTGGGAAGCAGGGACCCCGAGTACAACAGAGACTGCAGCAAGTACTGCTGCATGGCAGCGATAAAGCACGCCACAGTGATAAAGAAGTTCAAGAACCCAGCCGCCGAGATCACCATACTCTTCAGAGACATCCGCGCCAGCGGATACGGCTTCGAGGCCATGTACAACGAAGCCAAGGAGCTTGGAGTGGGCTTCGTCCACGGCGACATAATGAGCGTATCATCCCACGGCGACGCCCTGGGAATAGAATACGTAGACGGCATGGGGGAGCCTAATAGTCTGGACGCCGACATGGTCGTCCTATCCACAGGCATGGAGCCCAGCGAGGGATCGGCCGAGCTCGCGGGGCTGTTCAACGTGGAGCTCACGGACAGCGGCTTCATGAAGGAAGTCGACGAGAAGGTCGCCAACATCATCACCCGCGCCCCTGGAGTCTTCATCGCAGGCACGTGCACGGGCCCCAAGAACATCCCTGACAGCATCGCCCAGGCCGGCGCCGCCGCCTACATGTGCGTGGCCCATCTGAGCACCGACGTGGAGAAGAAGGCAAACCACCCGATCGTCAACGAGGACAACTGCGGCAGATGCGGCATCTGCAGGAGCGTGTGCCCTTACGAGGCCATAACCATCCCCGAGGACGAGTACCCCCAGTTCGACGCCGAGCTCTGCCAGAGCTGCGGCCTCTGCGTCAGCAGCTGCCCGACGCATGCGCTTGAGACACCCAACTATGGGTACGACCTAATCGACGCCCAGGTGGAGGCGATACTCAGCGAGAAGGGGGTCAAGCCCCTTATACTGGGTTTCTGCTGCGACGACTGTGGCTACAACCTGCTGGACACGGCGGGCTTCACGGACGAGGCGTACACCAGCGGCTTCGTGCCCGTCTACGTCAACTGCATGAGCAACCTGAGCCTCAGGAACGTTTTAAACGCCGTGCGCAGCGGCGCCGACGCCGTGATGCTGGTTGGCTGCGTCAAGGACAGGTGCCACTTCCTCAAGGGCACTTACCGAAGCAAGGGCCAGATGCAGATCATAGAGGAGTTCTTCAAGATGACGGGCGTCGAGACCCCCATCAATATACTTGAGTCCAGCGGAACCATGGTCACCCAGTTCCTGGAGGCGCTGGGTGAACTGGAGGCCGAGGTGAAGGAGGCGCGGAGATGAGGATCGGAGTAGTGATATCGCCTTGGGGCACCAGCCCCGACA
>CAYPNN010000334.1:0-2575 GCA_964412065.1 uncultured Candidatus Bathyarchaeia archaeon | reverse complement strand
CGTAAAGGTCGGGGACGCGGTGAGGGCCCTCGGGGACCTCGACATCCTCGTGGTCGAGGGCTTCAAGACCTTGGACACCCACGCCAGGCTCCTGGTCCCGACGGATGACGCTGACATAGAGAAGCTGAGGAACGGGCTGGAGATCACCGCCGTCAAGATACCCGGCTCCAAGTTCACCGGAGACACTGACATGCCCGTGGTGCAGCTAGGCGACGCAGCCCGGCTGGCGGACCTGGTCGAGGAGAAAGCCTACCCCATGCTCCCAGGCGTGAACTGCCGCGGATGCGGCTACGACGACTGCCGGAGCCTAGGCAGAGCCATACTCGGCGGCGAAGCCGACGCCAGGCAATGCGTCAGGAACAGCGTCGAGTTCACGCTCCGCGTCAACGACGAGCCCGTGCCCCTCGGCGGCTTCGTCCAGCGGGCCTTCAAAGGCATGCTACTCGGGTTCCTGAGGAGCCTCAAGGGCGTAGGCAGCCCCCGGAGAGTCGAGGTAGCCTTCGAGGTCATGGACGATGAGTGAAGCCCTCCGCATCTGCATCGACAGCAACGAGGCGTCCAGCCGCCGCGACATAGTCAACTACATGATGTGGAACGGCGTCGAGGTGGACGTCAGGAAGCTGGACGTCTGCGACTACGTCGTAAGCGACCGCGTCGGCGTCGAACGCAAAGACGTAGGCGACTTCCTCGGCAGCATGAAGGACGGCCGCCTCTTCAGCCAGGCACGCGACATGGCAGAGGCGTACGAGCGCCCCATCGTCATCCTGGAGGGGCAGCTCAGCCGCGCCTTCAAGCGCAGCGCCATGCGACCCGCCAGCGTCTACGGAGCCCTCAGCAGCCTGGCCCTCGACTACGGCGTCAACATCATCCCCACTGACAACCCAGAGTCCACAGCGGTGCTCCTCCACAGGCTCGCCTACAGGGAGCAGGCCAAGGAGGAACGCACCATACAGCTCCGCAGCCTGAACAGGAGCCTCCCCCTCCACGACCAGCAGGTGTTCCTACTCTCGGGGCTCCCCCAGATAGGCACCACCCTCGCCCAGGAGCTGCTAGCCGCCTACGACACCCCCTATCGGGTGATAGAGGAGTTCGCCAACGCCGAGGTGCGGGTCAGCAAGAGCGGGAAGACCAAGAGGCTCGTCGGCCCACTGGCGGACGTCAAGGGCGTTGGCCCCGTCATAGTGGAGAACGCCCAGCGGCTGCTTCACGAGTCGTACATCGCGCTCTGCGGAGCCGAGAAACCAGCCTAGGAGCCACCAGAAACCCTTTAATCGTGTCTGTCTCGCCTATTTGTGTGCGGGCCCGTAGCAGAGTGGATAATGCACCGGCCTCCGGAGCCGGAGATCGCGGGTTCAAGTCCTGCCGGGCCCGCCAACCGAAGTGAACGAAGATGGATCCCCTCGCAGAGCTAAGGATAGAGTGTGAGAGGCTCCTCGCGGACGCCCTAGGCGAGGCGTACCCCGGAGCGGAGCTTCCCCCAGCGAAGTACAGCGAGCCCCCGTCGCCGGAGATGGGGGCCATATCGTCGCCGGCGTGCTTCCAGCTCGCGAGGACGTTCAGGCAGGCCCCAGCGTACATGGCGGAGAACCTCGTGAAACACGTCAAGCCGGAGAAAGACGGCTTGATAGCCTCCGCCGAGGCGGTGAACGGCTACATAAACTTCCACACCGACGCAGGCAGCTACGCCGAGCTGGTGCTTGAGGCGGCTGCCGAGGGCGACGAAGGGTACGGCTTCCTCAAGACCAGCGAGCCCAGGAAGGTGATGGTCGAGCACACCAGCGCCAACCCCAACAGCCCCCTCCACATAGGCAACGCCCGGAACAGCATACTAGGCGACAGCCTCGCCAACCTCCTGGAGAAGCGTGGACACGACGTGGTGAGGCACTTCCTGGTAAACGACATGGGGCGCCAGGTAGCCATGGCAACCTACGGCTGGAGGCTGCTGGGTAAGCCCGAGCCGAAGACCCCCGCGGAGCTTTGGGTGGGCACCATCTACGCCTCCGTCAACGTCGTCACGGAGCTGAACAGGCTGAGGGCGGGCCTCGAGGAGGCGGAGGAACAGGGCTGGGTATACGAGGCCCAGGAAGCGAGGGACGAGATCGAGAAGTTCAAGGATGCAGCCACGGACCTCATGGGCAGGTTCCCCGGGCTCTACGAGAGACTAGAGAAAGCCCTCTCAAGGATCGAGGACCCCACGGCCGAGATAGTGGCGCTGAACACCGCCTACGAGAACGACGAGCCCGACGCAGTCAAGGACGTGCGGCATGTGGTCAGGATCTGCCTGGACGGCTTCGAGGCGAGCCTAGGCCAGCTGGGCATAACGTTCGACAGCTTCGACTACGAGAGCGACCTGGTGTGGAGGCGCGCAGCCGACGAGGTGCTGGAGGCGCTGAACGACTCAGGGTACGTAATCAAGGAGATGGGGGCCCAGATACTGGACTGCGACTGGGTGGCCAGGGACCTCGGCCTGAAGGAGCGCTGGGGCCTGCACCCGGAGCACGAGATACCGCGCCTCGTGCTGGTCCGCGGCGACGGCACCACGCTCTACACGCTGCGTGACATGGCTTACCACATC
>CAYPNN010000333.1:0-2585 GCA_964412065.1 uncultured Candidatus Bathyarchaeia archaeon | reverse complement strand
CCCTCGGCCTACTTCGGAGCCAAGATGACCCGCGCCAGACAGACGAAGGACAGGAACGGGATCTTCAGGCCGAACTTCGGTAACATCGAGAACGCCATCACGGCGAAGACGAAGGCCATCCTCTTCTGTAACCCCGACAACCCGACGGGCACGGTCTGGACCCAGAAGGAGCTGGAGAAGCTCGCAGAGATCGCCGTAGAGAAGGACATCGTTGTCCTCGCCGACGAGATCTAAACCGAGTTCGTGTGGAGGGGTAAGCACAGGACCATCATCGACCTCCCCGGCATGTGGGAGCGGACCATGGTGCTCATGAGCTTCAGCAAGACCTTCGCGTGGACGGGCTGCCGCGCCGGCTACATCATCGCTGGCTCCGAGCTGATGAAGGCGGTAAACGCGGTGCCGGTGGGCATCTGCAGCGTGCCTGTGCCCTTCCAGAAGGCGGCTGTGGAGGCGCTTGAGAAGGGGTGGGACTTCGTGGCTAAGATGAGGGGCGAGTACAAGAAGAGGATCGACTTCATGGTCAAGCGGCTTAACGAGGTAGAGGGCGTCAGCTGCCCGATGCCGGAGGGCGCGTTCTACCTGTTCCCCGACGTAAGCAGCTTCGGTGTGCCCAGCATGAAGTTCGTCATGGACTTCTTCCAGCAGAAGAAGGTCAGGTGCGCGCCGGGCACCCAGTACGGGGAGAACGGGGAAGGCCACATCAGGTTCGCCCTGGTTAAGCCTATGGATGAGCTCGCCGAGGTCTGCGACAGGCTCGAGGACTACGTCAAGAACCTGTCTCCGTAGGCGCCTTCGGCGGTCCCCTAAAATCATCTTTTTTACATTTTATAAGGATTCGAAAATTTCACCTTGGTAAGTTTTTCTAGCATCTTGGAATAAGCGTTTTTTAGGCGGATTCCTGGCTACATAGAGTATTGTTATTGGTTGGGGTTCCAAGGTGCTGACTGTTTCAGGAAAAGTTATTTTTCTGTGGAGTCAGGCTGTTTACTACTTTCCGTGTCCTCGTTTTCGAGTTCCTCGAGGAGCCAGTCTATGTTCTCTTCCTTCTCCAGAACCCAGATATACTGTTCAACTTCGTGAGGGAGGAAGGGAACCAGAGGCCCTAAAAAAAAGCGGCCCGCCATCCCGCCCAGCCTACTCATATTCCGAAAGGAACTAAAAACTAGGATCGCCGCCGACTCGACCCCCCGGTCTTTGATGAACTTGAGGATCTTCTCCCGAGCTTCCTGCTCCTGCTCGGGAGTCACCTCCCTGAAGACCGGGAACACCTTTAGAGGTCACCCTTCTCCGCTTTCTTTACCGCGTCCTCGATGACGACCAGCGCGTTCTCGATCTGGGTCTCTGTGCTCACCAGCGGAGGCGCGACCCTTAGGGCCCCTATTCCCCTGTAGCCCATCTCGATGATGTAGACGCCGTTGCGGTAGCAGTCTACGGCTATCTTACCCGCCAAATCCTTGGACGAGATCTCGACGCCTATCAGCGACGCGATGCCCCTGCTGTCGACGACGCACCCGTACTCCTCCTGCATCTCCTTTAGGCGGCTCATCATGAGATCACCGTTGGCTCTGGATCTGGCTGCCAGTTTCTCTGACTTGATCACTTCGATGTTAGCCAGCGTGGCCGCGAGGCCCAGAGGCTGCCGACCCATGGTGTGGCCGTGATAGAAGCCCCCGCTCTTCTCCAGGAGGCTCTGCTTGGCGACTGCCCCCGCCATGGCGACGGCTCCGCCAGCCATGGCTTTCCCGAGGACGACGATGTCCGGCGTTACACCGTAGTTCTCGGTGCAGAACCATTCACCGGTTCTCCCGAAGCCGGTCTGGACCTCCTCCGAGATGAACAGGACATCGTTTCTCTGGGCGAGTTTGTCGAGTTTCTTGACGAAGCTCTTCGAGGGTACTAGCCATCCTGCGTCGCCTGCGACGGGCTCAAACAGGACGGCCGCGATCTCCTCAGGCGGCATGTATGTCTCCAACGCCTGCTCTATGAGCCCGATGATTATGTCGTCTACGTCCTCTCCATCCAGCTTCCCGAAGGGGGGGTGAATGTAGTCTGGGTAAGGGAAGTAGAAGATGTCGTTGAGGCGGCCGAAGCCCTTCACCATCGACGGCACGTAGCTGCTGACACTTAGCGCCCCATAGGTGACGCCATGGTAGGCCCCCGCGAAACAGATTATACCCATCCTGCCTGTGACCTTCCTAGCCATCTTTATGGCTGCATCGTTGGCAGCTGAGCCGCTGAGAGCGTAGGCTGCGCGAAGATCTCCGGTTCCTCTCAGAGGAACGACGGCGTCTAGGCTCCTCTCAAGGTTGTAGAGGTCTTCAACGGCGCAGTGGGTCACCTTATCCGCCTGGGCCTTTAGGGCCTTCATGATCTTGGGGTGTCTGTGCCCTGCGTTTACTGTGCATCTGCCAGATATGAAGTCATATAGTATGTTGTCGTCCAGGTCTTGTATCCATACGCCTTCAGCGTATTTAGCGATGGGGTACGGCGCCTCTCTAGTGTATCCCATTTTTTCCAGTATTTTCCTGGCTTTTTTCCCGGGGGGTGGATCGTTGATGACGGGTTTTTCATAATTCCATAACTTT
>CAYPNN010000332.1:1875-2587 GCA_964412065.1 uncultured Candidatus Bathyarchaeia archaeon | reverse complement strand
GAGAAGAGAAGCCTGAAGAGGAAGATGTTAAGGAGGAGCCAATCGAGGAGGAACCCCGCGAGGAAGAGGAGAGGGAAGAACCCACCGAAGAATCATCGATAGTGGAAGAGCCGTCCGCTGAAGAGGAGGAACCCATCGAGGAACCAGTCAAGGAGGAGCCCGCCGAAGAGGAGGAACCCATCGAGGAACCAGTCAAGGAGGAGCCCGCCGAAGAGAGACCCGCCAAAAAGAAGCCATGGTGGAAGTTCTGGTAGGTACATACACAAACGCGCGCGCTCGTAACCTTTAAGCGGCGATAGAATGGAGCTTGATGAAGAAGAGTCTAAAGAGAAGGAGGGAACTAAGGTTCAACTGGATTCTTCACGTCAGAGGTCGAGGAAAATGAACCTTATCCTCTATGGGCTCGGGGTAATACTTCTAGTTATTTTACTTGTAATTGGTCAGGAGAGCCTTACCGGAGGCTTGATCCTATTCCTCTGCTTTATACCGCTCTTTATCTTCTCAAGATACTTGATGCAGCATGGCGGCATGGGCTGGCAATGGCCAGCTTAACCCACTCCTGAACAAATTGATGCCCCGATAAAACTAACCCTTTTATACGAAATATCTAAAATGCATTACTAATTTTTATGGACAAAAAGCCACGCATACTATTGTAACGAAACCAGTGTGCCTATCGGCCTCGACGTGCTCCTTGCCCCACGCGTAGGCC
>CAYPNN010000332.1:0-1865 GCA_964412065.1 uncultured Candidatus Bathyarchaeia archaeon | reverse complement strand
GCCTGGAGCTCGGTGAGCCCTATGTTCACGGTGGAACATGTAGCTGTCAGGGTTCTCAGAGCGCATGGAGACGAGGCAAACCACGTCATGTCCAGCCTCCTCGGCGAGGCGCGCCGCGTAGCATCTGTCCTTGCCACCACTGAAGAGCCCTGCAAGACGCATGGGGTTGAAGCGGATGTATACCTGATAACGTTAACGCTTGAGTATTTTCACCCACTTTTTCAGACGCCGTTCCCATATATCCTCATGTTAGTCTCCACCGAAACATCAGTATACGCCGTGCCACCAGACGGCTCGGCTCACCCTGAGCAGCTTCTCACCGGGTTGGAAATAAGACGAGTACTGATGGGCGAGAAACGATACATAGTAGCCATCAGCGACGGAGCGGTAAACATCAAACAAGAAGGCGGGGACAAGGTGATCCAGTCAGGCATAACCGACAGGATCGACAGCCTCCTCGTCCTCAAGGAGGACCCCCTTGCGCTTCTGGTTGGCTGCACACCGCCTAACCTCTACAAAGTGTTATAGGGTGAAGGCGAAGCGAAGCCGATCCCCTCGTTCCAGAGCCTAGAGGTCAGGGACGAGTGGTTCACCCCGTGGGGCGGTCCGCCAGCTGTCAGGAGCATGGACAAGACCGGCGACGGTTGGGTCTACGCCGACATCCATGTGGGCAGCATCATGCGTTCACCTGACTGGGGCGGGACATGGGAGCCGGTGAAGCCCACGCTCCACAGGGACGTTCACGAAGTGATCACAAGTCCAAGTAATCCTGGACACGGCAAACCATTCAGAATGGAACAACTAGCAGAATAGACGGAGTTAGTAGAAGGAGGGTTAAAACACCACAGGGTTATCCGGGCGCTCCCCGCGTACGGCCTTCAGCACACCCTCCGCCACCTGAAGCGCCATGTTGATCATGCCCTCGAGGGTGCAGGCGCCGAGGTGGGGCGTCAGTATCACGTTGTCCATCCCCAGGAGCGGGTTGTCGGCTTCGATGGGCTCCACCTCGAAGACGTCCAGCGCCGCCGCCCTGATCTTGCCTGACCCCAACGCCTCGATCATCGCCGCCTCGTCGACCACCCTGCCCCGCGCCATGTTCACGAGTATCACGCCGTCCTTCATCAACCCGATCTCCTTCGCCCCGATGAGTCGATGCGTCTCGGGGGTGCCCGGGACGTGCAGGCTCACCACGTCGCTCGCCCTGAGGAGCTCGCCGAACTCCATCCACTGGATGCCCACCTCATTCTCCACGTCCGGCTTCCTGGTCCTCGACCAGTAGACCACGTCGGCGTCGAACGCCTTCAAGCGCCTCGCGGTGGCGGTCCCTACCCTGCCGAGCCCGACGATGCCCACGGTCTTGCCCGCCAGCTCGCCGCCGATGAGGTCGCCGTACTTCCTGTTCCACTCTCCTCGCCGCGTGGCCTTGTCAGCAGCCACGATGCGTCTTATCGCCGACAGCATGATGGCCATGGTCATCTCGGCCACGGTGACCGTTAAAGCGTCGGGCGTGTTGCACACCACCTTCCCGAGCTCACGCGCAGCCACCAGATCGACGTGGTCGCAGCCCATCCCGTGGACCCCCACCACCTTGAGCCTCTTGCTCTTCTCCATCATCTCACGGGTGATCCTGATGCTGCCCCTGGTGATGAGGCCGTCCACCCCTTCGATGATCTCCATGAGGGTCTCCTCCGTGCTCCCCGGCGGCAGCTCCACGACGTCGACCCCCTCGGCCCTGAGGTACTCTACGCCAACCTCGTTGATCGGCTCGGGGACGACTACTGTGAAATCTGGCATACTCCGCACAGATGAGAAGAAGAGGCTTTGCACGGTTAAGGTTTAAGATTGGGGTTGGGGCGCCTGCGCCC
>CAYPNN010000331.1:0-2592 GCA_964412065.1 uncultured Candidatus Bathyarchaeia archaeon | reverse complement strand
GATCAGGGGCCGGAGCCAGAGGAAGCCAGCTTCTAGCCTTCAGCCGCTAAAAACTCTTTTCCCGTCTAAGAACACATATAAAATGAAGACTGTTGATGAGCTACAGTGAGATAGCCTCCGGCGTGGAGATACCGGTCCTCGGCCTCGGCACGTGGGGCATGGGGGGCAGACAGATCGAGGACCACCGCTGGGACGACGAGAACGTCACAGCGATACGGATGGCCATAGAGCTGGGCTTCACCCACATCGACACCGCCGAGTACTACGGGGCGGGTCACGCGGAAGAGCTCGTCGGCGAGGCCATAGAGCCCTACCCCAGAGAAAGCCTTTTCATCACGACGAAGGTGTGGCGCACCAACCTGCGTCGCCGCGACCTCATGGAGAGCATGCGGAAGAGCCTGAGAAGGCTGGGGCTGGACTACGTCGACCTGTACCTCGTCCACTGGCCGAACCCCGACGTTCCCCTCCGGGAGACCATGGAGGCCATGGAGCGCTGCGCAGAGGAAGGGTATACGCGCTTCATCGGCGTCAGCAACTTCAGCTGGAGCCTCATGAAGGAGGCAAAGAGCCACCTGGAGTCCCACGCCCTGGTCGCCAACCAGGTGGAGTACAGCCTCCTCGACCAGAAGCCCAAGATGGATCTCCTGCCCTACATGCAGGCGGAGGGGCTCACACTCATCGCCTACAGCCCCCTCGGGAAGGGGATGCTGGCGAAGCCGGGGAACAAGGTTCTTGACGAGCTTGCCGATAAATACGGGAAGTCCCAGGCCCAGGTTGCGCTCAACTGGCTCGTTTCCCAGGAGAACGTAGTGGCGATACCGAAATCGAGCAACCCGGTGCATCTCCTGGACGTAGTCGGCGCCGTTGGCTGGGAGATCGGGCTAGAGGACTCCCTCAGGCTCTCTCATGGATTCACCTAGTTTTTACGTTCACTGCGGCGCCGGTAGGTGGTCTGGTCTTTTTGCTCTTCGGTTATCTCCTCGACCTTCACGTTCCCCTTCTTTGACCTCAGGTTCTGTATGAACCCGGTCTTGAAACCAACCCCGATCCCTAGAACGGCCACCAGCCCCACCGAGACATACAGCAGCGGAGGCTCGGTGAACTCCTGGGCCTTCAATATTATGACTTCCGGGATCGACAGCTTGACCACCTCGAAGGTTGCTAACTGGCTTGATGACGACACGTACAGCTCCCCAGAATCGACCTGGGCTAACGCCTCCCATACGCCCAGCTCCTCCGGCACTAAGGTAACACTGAATGAACCCGTCTGCGAGGTCCTGCAGGACTCCTCGAAGCTCTCGGTGGGCGTCACGATGATGAAGCTAATAGGGATGCCGCCGACGGCTGGGCTCACCGTCCCTGATAGCTCGAAGGGCAGGGTTTTCTTAGCGACGCTGTCGACCTTTATCGACACCGTGTAACTCCGCTTCTCGACTGTGAACTCTTTGATGTTTGAGACCGCCGCGTGGTTGACCGCGTCTCCGCCGTACTCGAGAGTGATTTCGTAGTCGCCCACCCACTGCGGGGAGTAGGTGTACTGGAACTCCCCGACTGTGTTGGTCTTCACGTTCACGGTCTTCGAGCGGCTACCACACACGAATCTTAGTGTATGGTCTGTGTTGGGCATCGAAGAGGCTCCGAGGATGGTCAGCGACTCGCCGCCATAAAGGGATATGCGTGAAGTGCTGAAGCTCAGGTCCACCTTGTCCTTAACCTCGAACTCTCCTCGTGTCGATCCCTTGTTGTCGACCTCATCCGAGGCAGATACCTTGTACTTCACGACCTCGTTAAGCGTGAACTTCGGTAAGTTGCCCTTGTACCCTTCCTCGCACTCCCTCAACTCAACCGTGTCCTCTGTCTTCCAGTCATCCGTCGTGTAGTTCATCCAGACCCTTTCTATTCTGTGGTACGCTTTGACGTCCACGTAGATGGTCGTCTCTTTTCCAGTGTAGCCAACGACGCTGGGGTCTAGTAGCGAGACGTTCAAGGGCCTATAGTCTGTCTTAAGGTAGAACTCGACGGTTCCGTAGTCGTACTCCGCCAAGAGCACTAGGTAGTAGAAAACCGTCGGGTCGTCTACCGCTGTCCCGGTCACGTTGTGGACCGGCTTCCCGAAGGTGACAATCATGTCCTGGCCGCTGTACTCGCAGCTCGCGGTGTAGTCTACCCAGCTGGCGCCCTCGATGGAGGTGTTGTAGCCGCCGTAATAGCCGTCATTCTCCCCCGACAGAAGGTGCCCCCACGGCACACCGAGACCCCGCAGGTAGTGGCCGACCCCGGCGGACGGATCAGCCATAGGGTACACCCTGGCCTCGTACATGTCTAGGCCTTGGTACCCCGTATCGCTGTCAGGGTCCGGGACCTTGACCACAAGCTGATAGTCCTCGTTGGGTGTGTCGAACTCGTACGCGTAGTTGAACCAGAATGGATATGGTTCGCCCACCCGGGACTTGCCGTACAGTGTGACGTTGTACTCCGTGTTCATCTCTATGTGTTTGATCAGCATGAACACGGCGGCCTCGTTCCCTTGGCTGTCCTTGGGGTCGTTGTATATCCGGAAGGTGTATGAACCGTCCATCTCCGGTATGAAGT
>CAYPNN010000330.1:0-2600 GCA_964412065.1 uncultured Candidatus Bathyarchaeia archaeon | reverse complement strand
GGTCTACCTTCTCCCGGACGATGTGGGTAGATGCCCTGAGCTCCCTCTCCCCCGCCAGTATGGCTTCCTCGACAACGTGGATGCCGACGTACTTGCGTTCACTGCCCTCCATGACAGTGAGGTCGGCGGGGTGCACGTTGATTATCCTGCCAGAGTACTCCTCCAGGATGGGCGGGGTCATTATGGTCATGTATCCCGCGTTGCAGACGAGGCCCAGACCGTAGGGCGCTATCTTCATCAGCACCCGTTCATCGAACTCTGGTCTGACGCTAAGGTCCCTCCGGGGGACGCCCATCTCCTCGTAGAAGTCCCTGATGTCCTCGCACTCGTACCCTACGCCGTACTCCATCGCTATGTCCTTGGCTCTGCACATCTTGTCGCCTCTCTTCCTAGTCCTCGAGTCCCTGACGTCGCTGAAGATGAGGACCACGTCGTAGAGGCTGTCGGGCTTCAGGCTCCTCTCGATGATCTTCCGCGCGTTGGTGCCTGAGCCGCTGGCGAAGCAGGCTACACGCAGCCTGCCCTCAGCCGGGTCGTGGATGGGCTTGGGTTCCATGTGTGGTTCTCCTCTACGTCAGGTTATAAGAGTGTCTGACCTGGAGGACTGTTCACTTTCACCGATCTCTATCCATGAAACCGATCCGTTTCACTTAAAAGCCCTGACCCAATCCAGAACCCGAGAAACATGGCACAGGAACTAGCATACGAGGCTACCACGGAGACGCCCAAGGAGGAAGAGGACGACGGGGCGCTCACCGTCTGCAAGAACTGTAGACACGTGGTACCCAAGACGATGCTCTGCCTCTACTGCGGCTCCCCGATACTCTTCAAGATGCCTA
The DNA here is from genome assembly GCA_964412065.1 of uncultured Candidatus Bathyarchaeia archaeon. Taxonomy (GTDB): domain Archaea; phylum Thermoproteota; class Bathyarchaeia; order TCS64; family TCS64; genus RBG-16-57-9. Next base: position 1,761 of record CAYPNN010000330.1, on the reverse strand, counting down.
AGAACCCCGAGAAATAGGCTCCGACGCCTTCGTCAGGTTAACAGTTCGTTTATTATCTCCGATATGCGTTTCATCGACTTCTCGGACGGGTCGATGAACTCCACCCTGCTCAGCCTGTATCCCTTGTAGCCCTTCAGCTTTGACTCGTCGTCACAGATCACTATGATGGGGGTGTCGATCTTCCACCTCACCATCTCCAGAAGTATCAGCTTAGGGTCGATGTCGTCGAGCTCCGCGTCCAGTATGATGGCGTCGTGCTCTCTGCGGAGCTCCCTTAGCCCCAGTCTCCCTGTGAAGGCGTGTCGGACCTCCACGTTTTGCAGCCGGGTTCTCTCAAGCCTCTCCAGAATCTTGGCCGCAGTCTCCTCGTTCTGCTCTATGAGTAGGATGGAGGTTTCTCTTCTCTGCACGACCTCCCGCTCGACGCGCATGGGTTTCTTCTCTACGGGTTTGGGCTTCTCTTTCTTCTCCTTCTTCGAGAAGAGGCCGCCGAAGAGCCCCTTCTTCTTTTTCTTGGGCTCCCCCTCTTCAACCGCGGGTTCAGGCGGCTCATCTGTTTCTTCCTCCTCTAGCCCATACTCCGGCTCCTGCTCAGACTCAAGCGTCTCACTGGTTTCCGTATACTCTAACTGAAAATCCTCGGCCTCGCGTTCCTCTGACACCGGCTCTCCGGGGACAGGGATCGACTCTGGTTCTTCGTACCCTGGCTCCTCCAAGATCACTGATGGTTCCGGCTTTTCTTCGAGTAACTTCACCTTGAGGCTCTCAAGCTTTTCTATATCATCTTTCGATGTCTCGACACGTAAGATTGTGTCCTCTACTTCGGCTCCGGGGTGCAACGATTCTTGGCGTTCCTCCCTCAGAGAAGCCATCTCATCCGGTTCGATTATCTCGTAGCCTTTTGGGTTCTCGAAGCAGATGTCTTTGCTCTGGAACTTCGTCTTACACTTTATGCAGTTGTAGGTGACAGACGGCTTCTCGGAGACCGCTCCGCAGCTATCGCACTCGTACATCGACTCGGCTAGGGTGAAGCCTGAGTCGTCCTCTCCGTCAAGGTCATGGTACTCGGCTGGGTCATAGACGGCGCCGCACTGCGGGCAACGGCTGTCTATGCCGTCGAAGAAGTCCTCGGCGTGGCCCGTGTAGCCGCAGGCCCTGTGCTTGATGACCTCCTTCTTCGTGATCTTCATGAACCCGCATCTTGGGCAGGATAGCACTATCATTACCACAGGGCTGTAGCAGCTTGGGCACAGGGCGACTGTGCCATAGTTGATCTTCTTGATGTACCCCTTATGGGCTAAGGACTCAAGCAGCGCCCTCATCTGCACATAGTCATAATAGGTTAGCAGGGACGCGAGCTCGCCGTAGGCTATGCCGTCGGGGGTGAACTTTGGTAGGACCTTCTTGATCTTGAGGTCTTTCATCTGCTGGAGGAAGAACTCCTCCTCGTGGTTCAAAGCGGCGAGCGGTTTACCCTCTGATATCTGCGTGCTCTCGGACTCCTCCTCGAAGATACCCAGAAACGTGGAAATGTCTGACACCTATCGCCCTTGTTGAGACAGAGTCGTTCTGGTAAATTTATATTGAAAACGGATTCATGAAACAGAACATTGGTCCATATTTTCTATAAGCAAAAACATCGACTAGCAAATCTTACAAGCTTGGAGAATAAATATTTTCCATGTCTAAACCGGGTAAAGTCTTCATCTCCATCGACATGGAGGGAATAAGCGGGATAGTCGACTGGGCCGAGGTGGACAG
>CAYPNN010000329.1:0-2610 GCA_964412065.1 uncultured Candidatus Bathyarchaeia archaeon | reverse complement strand
GCGTACACGAAGGTGCTGTACCCTATCAGCTTGACGCGGCCCGACTTGTCGGCTATGTAGCCGCCGACTGGGTAGAGGATCATGCCCGCGAGGATGCCCAGGGCGTTGATGAGGCCGACCTCGGTCTCGGTTCCCCCCAGCGCCAGGATGTAGAGGCTGAAGAAAGGGTAGACGATGCTCGTGCTGGCGGACCAGAGCACCCTGCACAGCATGAGTATCTTGACGTTTCCTTGGACGAACCAGAACATGCTTCTCCGAGGCTGCAGTTCCTCCCCCATCGGCGTCACCCAGGGATTCTGTGAGGGGAATGCCATCGAGCTAATAAACCTTATTACGACGCCACAGACGCCTGTAGCGGGTCGCGACTTGATCACAGTAGATAAGAGAGAAGGGTCAGTGGTGATCCACCCTCTCCCTCATCTCGTACCCCCCGAAGTCCCTGATGATCCCCTTGAGGCCGCTCACGGCGGCGTCCAGCCACGCCTCCCCCTTCTCCCTCGTGGCGACGGTGGGGTCACCCCGCACGCCTGTCCTGCTGAAGGTGCTCCAGTAGGGCATCATGGTCACCGGGCCAGAGGGATAGTAGAAGTCCCGGGGAGGGAAGTACTTCGAGGCTTGGTGGTCCATATCCTTGACGGCCTTCCCCATGTCGACGAGGTCGGGGCGCAGGGCGAGCATCAAGGAGGTCTCGAGCTCGCAGGCGTGCGACATGCCTCCCCTGTCCGAGTCCCTGAGCGCAACGGCGGCCTCCGCCACCTCCGGTATCGCCCACCAGTTGGTGGTAGCGCACAGCACCCCCGGCATGTGGACGATGGCGAGACGCGCGGCGGCGTCGAGCCAGGGCGAGTTGCTGCCGTGGCCGTTTACCATCAGCATCCTCCTGAACCCGTGGTGCGCCAGGCTCGACAGGACGTCGGACACGTAGTCCATGAGGTGCTGCCCCTGGATGCTTATGGCGCCGGGGAAGTCCATGTGGTGGGGGCTGTAGCCGTGGACGATGGCCGGCAGGAGCAGCGCCTCCTCCGGCACCGACTCCACGGCTCGCCTGCATATGCTCTCGACTATCACCACGTCGGTGTTTATGGGCAGGTGGTGGCCGTGGTCCTCAAGAGTGCCCACGGGGAGCACCACTACCCGGTCCTTCGGTGTGTCTCTTACCTCGGGCCAGCTCAGCTCCTCGTACAGATAACTCATCCATTGACACCTACGATCTAGTTGTGTTGACGAGTATTTATAGAAAATATTTAGGAGGTTCTCGCTACTTCTTCTCGGTGACCTTGAAGGTGACCAGGTTGTACCGGTCCGGGCACTCGTACGTGAACTCCTCGTTGTTCATCCACGGTATCTGGCCGCCGTAGCACATGTTCATCAGCGTCGGGAACAGGTCGTGGTAGCAGTACCCGCAGATGCCGCCCGTCTTGTGGGTGTTTACCAGGAACCTGTCGCCCACCTCGTGGCCTGCGCTGCAGCTCTTGGCGACGCTCACCACCTCCGCCTCGTAAACAGGTTCATCAGACATAGCCATCAACCATTAATGCGCCGTCTAGCCTGAAAAACCCTGCCAAGGTTTTTTGGCTCTCGACGACCAAGATACACACATGACTCTAGACGAAGTTTTGAAGGGACCCGCCGAGGGGTTCAAAGGGGTTCTGGGGGTGTCGGTCAAGCACCTCGGGACCGGCGAGTCGGCTAACCTGAACGGCGACATGCTGTTCCCGACGGCAAGCGTCTTCAAGGTCCCCGTGCTGGTGGAGTTCTACAGGCAGGCGGAGAGGGGCGCCCTGAGCCCCGACCAGCAGGTTGTCCTCACGGAGCGGGACAAGGTGCCCGGCTCCGGCGTACTCAAGGAGCTGTAAGAGGGCCTGAGAGTAAGCCTCAGGGACCTGCTGAGCCTCATGATGATGGTGAGCGACAACACAGCCACCGACCTCATCGTGGGCAGGGTGGGGTTCGACAACGTCAACGCCACGCTCGACGAGCTGGGGCTCCACGGGACCCGGGTCGTCAGGTACTGCAGGGAGATACTCTTCGACCTGGTCGGCGTCAACGACCTGCCCCTGGAGGAGATGACCATCGGGCTCTTTAGGGAGGTGTCCGAGGCGAGGGAGTACGGCGGCAGCTGGAGCCTCGGCGTCGAGGACAACGACGTCACCACCCCCAACGAGATGAATAGACTCCTGGAGCTGATAGTGAACGGGGAGGCCGCGAGCAGGGAGAGCTGCGACGAGATACTAGCTTTAATGGGGAAGTGCCAGACGGGGCAGTACAGGATACCCAGGTACCTGCCCACGAAGGAGGTGGTGCTTCAGCGGAAGACGGGGTCCTTGCCCCGGATAAGGAACGACGTGGGCGTGGTCACTGTGAAGGAGACGGGTGAACGCTACGTGATCAGCTGCTTCACAATGGGCGCTGATGACGTCTACGACGCGGAGGAGGCCGTCGCTCAGGTTAGCAGGGCAGTCTACGAGTATTTCACGGGGTAATCCTTCTCAACGCATTCGAGTTTTTTTCTACGCAGTCTTTATAATGTCAGCCCTGAAACTATCTGAACATGCCTGACTACGTTGTTCCACTCACCGAGTTGGACAGAAGGATCAGGGGGACGGTGGG
>CAYPNN010000328.1:465-2615 GCA_964412065.1 uncultured Candidatus Bathyarchaeia archaeon | reverse complement strand
GCCGAGCCCCACCTTCCTCAGCGCCGCAAGCCTCTTGTTTATCTCCTCGCCGAGCCTGTGAGCAGACTCCGGCACGGGGCTGCCCTGGAACAGCAGGAAAGCTTCGTCGACGATCAGGGAGAGCAGCCCGGGGAGCTTGAAGCCAGCGTAGGTCACGCTGGAAGTCTCGGGGCTCAGCCCGGTGCCTCCACACCGCTCACACCCCTCGCCGCCGCAGTGGGGGCAGCCCCTGTTGAAGTGCTGAGGCTTAAGCTCTCTGAGCCACGTGCCGCACCGCGTGCAGACGGGCGAGCCGCCCATGATGAGCTCGTCTCCGCCTGCTCTGAGCCTGACGGCGTCCGCTCCCAGCGCTCTGGCGGCCTCCACGGCGTCCCTGATGCGTGAACGTGGGCTGGCGTCGTCGAGCTCCGCCACCATGACCTCTACGCTGTGGGGCTCCGCAGGGTCGAGGCGTCCGCCGCTCCACGGCTCCCCATCAACAATAAGCGACTCCCCGAACTCTCGTTCCAGGAGCCCCAGCAGCGTCCCGTGGCTGCCCCGGGCGCCGCTCAGAAGAGGCGCGATCACCTCTACACGTCGGCCCTGGCTCAGCTTCTGGGCTCTCTCTACCATCTCGTCCCCGGAGAGCACCTGCACGGGCTCGCCGCATGTGGGGCAGGACCTTGTGCCGAACCTGGCGTAGAGGAGCCGAAGGAAGGGGTGCAGCCCCGACGCCGTCGCCAGGGTGCTGTTGGGGTTCCTGCTGAGGAGGTTCTGGCCCACCGCGACGGCGGGCCCGAGGCCAGTTATGCTCTCCACCCTAGCCGGGGGCAGCCGCTGGCTGGGGCTGCCGAAGGCGAAGGCCTCCTGGAACCGTCGACGCGCCTCGTGGTATATGGTGTCGAAGACGAGGCTGGTCTTGCCGCTGCCCGAAACCCCGGTGACGACCGTGAGGCCGTCACCTATATCGACGTCCATGTCCTTGAGGTTATGCTCCGCGGCTCCCCTGACTCTGATCCTCAAAAAGGCTCCCCGTTTCCTAAAGAGTCTCTGGGCACCAACTATATGATGTGAACGCATGGAAAAGGGGGAAAGACTAGATTCTGCTGTACTTCTCAAGGACCTCGCGGGTCTCGTCCAGGGGCAGCGCGTGCCTCACGTGGCCGTTGAACCCAGTCATTGTCTCGGCTTTGAAGAGGGCGTTTATTATCGCCTCCTCGGTCGCCTCGACGGTGGCGAGGTAGAGGGGGCTCAGGACTCCCTCCCTGCTCAGCCGCGTCAGAGAGGGGTAAGAATCGGTGTACTCATTTAACCCTAGTTTTCCGGTGGTGAAGGCTACGGTGAAGTCGCCGCTGCTGTTGCCGCTGAAGGAGCCTGTCCTGGCGAGGCCCATGGCGGTCCTCTTCGCCACTTTCCAGAGCTGCCGCGACTCCAAGGCCACGTTGGTGGCTACTATCATCATGATGCTGTTACCGGGGCCCCTCTCAGGCTCCTCCGGTATGGGGACCTCCTTGCCTACGGGTGCCCCCGCTATCGTCAGGTCCTCCTTGCGGCCGCAGTTCAGCTGGACCAGTACGCCGACTTCCGCGTCGCCCACCAGCCTCGACGAGGTGCCTATGCCTCCCTTGAAGCCGTAGCCGGTCATTGGGGTGCCTCCGCCGACGTTTCCCTCCTCCACGGCGCCAATGCCTCCGCTACTGCGGGCCTTGTCTATCGCCTCGAACACCATCTCCCTGCCCACGTGTCTGCCGTAGTTGTCGGTGAGGTAGCCGCCGTTGGTCTCCCCAACAATGGTGTTCACGCTGAAAGGCTTGAACCCGTAGCCGTGCATCCAGTAGTCCACAGACGCGTCCGCCACCTTCCAAGTGTTCAGCGTCTCGGTCAGCAGCACAGGCGTCTCTATGTTTCCCTCAAACATTATCTGGGTGAGCCCCACGGTCTTGCCGTAACCGTTGAGCACGTCCGCCGCAGCCGTCACCTTCTCCTCGTAAAGGTTCCCCTGGTGCGGCACGATGGCAGTCACCCCCGTCCTGATCGAGTCGCCCTCGATGAGCGTGGAGTGCCCCACGCCTACCCCCTCCACGTCCGTGATGGCGTTGTGCTTCCCCACGGGCAGCGTGCCCAGCTCCAACCCAAGCTCCCTGACTCTAATCCTCGACATGCCTCAAACT
>CAYPNN010000328.1:0-455 GCA_964412065.1 uncultured Candidatus Bathyarchaeia archaeon | reverse complement strand
GCTCCAGCCCTTAAGGCTTCTGAGAGCCCTTATATGGCGTGGAGCCGAACGTTGGTTGTGTCGAGGGAGGAGACCGGCAAGCAGTTCTTCTTGGACCGTTACCGTGTGCTTGGGCATCGCCTCACGGGTGACGAGAGGACTCCCCAAGCCATCCGCGTGAACACCATCAAGACCAGCGATGCCGAGGTCGTGGAGACGCTCACGGGCCTCGGCGTCAAGCTCAACAGGGTGCCGTACCTTGACCACGGATACGTCACCGAGGAATCAGGGTTCAGCCTGGGCGCCTCCATAGAGTATCTGCTGGGCCTCTACAGCCTCCAGGAGTCAGCCTCACAGTTCGCGGCGCAGACGCTGGCGCCGAGCGCCGGCGACACGGTTCTCGACATGTGCGCGGCGCCGGGCGGCAAGACCACGCAGATCGCCGCCTACATGGGGAACAGGGGGCTGCTTTACGC
>CAYPNN010000327.1:0-2627 GCA_964412065.1 uncultured Candidatus Bathyarchaeia archaeon | reverse complement strand
CCCTCAAGATGGACGAGTGGAACATCGACTACTGCCTCACCGGAAGCCAGAAGGCCCTAGGGGCTCCTCCGGGCATCAGCCTGTTCTGCGTCAACGACAAGGCGTGGCAGACCATCGAGAAACGCAAGAGCCTGCCCAGCGACTACTACGTCAACCTCAAACGCTGGAAGCCCATCATGGACAACCCGAAGGGCTACTTCGCCACACCCGCCACCGGCCTAGTGCTCGGCATACTAGAGTCCCTGAGAATAATCTTCGAGGAGGGACTTGAGACGAGATGGAAGCGCCACGAGGTCTTCAGCAAGGGTTTCCAGGCAGGCATCAAGGCGCTGGGCTGGGGGAGCTTCCCCGCGGAGGGGCACAACGCCCACACCCTCACGGTGCCCAAGGTGCCTGTAGGGGTGGACGACGCGAAGATGAGGGGCACCATGTTCCAGAAGTACGGGGTGATCATAGCCGGCGGCCTCGGTAAGCTGGGGGGAAAGACGGTTCGAGTCGGCCACATGGGCAACGACACCGTGAACGATCTCGTTGCGACGCTGGGCGCCATGGAGATGTCACTGGCCGAGATGGGTCACGTCGACGAACTGGGAAAGGCAGTCGGCGCGATGATGAAGGTATTCACAAAAAACTAATTTTATATCTTTTTTTTCTATGATTCCAAGAACTATGCCTAACATCCAGATATCCAATTTCATAGTTGCTAACATCGAAGGGTAGGACTCGGTTACACTTTGTTCGGTGAACTGCTTGAAGTTCAGCGAGGAACGGCCAAGACCCAAGGGTGTATCTAGAAAGAAGAGCAAAAAGGGGACATCAACTACAAATAACAACCACCAAACAACCCACCGGGAACGACCTGACTTGTACAACCGTAACAAAAAGTCACGGTTTGAAAACAAGGAAAAATATAGCGACCTAGTATCGATATGGCCCAAGATAGTCGAGTACATCGGCCTCAGCGAGTACGAATCAAAAGTCTACCTGAGCCTCATCAACCTAGGCACAGCCGGAGCCAGAAAACTAAGCCTCAACTGCGACGTACCCAGAACCAAAGTATACGGCACACTAAAGAAACTCATAGACTACGGCCTAGTAGTCGAGATACCCGGAACCCCAAAGCAGTTCGCCCCGAGCCACCCAGGAGAATCCTTCAAGGCAATACTCAACATAACGAAAGAGAAGGCCATGGACTTCGACCTAATCATCAAGCACCTGGAAACCATACACGAGAAACACAAGGAAGACACGGGGCCAAAGAAGAAGCTGGTCTGGTTCCTCGAACAAGACCTCGACATCAAAGGCAAGTGCAACGAGATCATCCGACAGAGCGAGGAGGCGCTCACCATCGTGACGACCGACGACGGACTCGAGATACTGTTCAACGCCGCCCACAGGCTACTCGACGAGATGCTGGAGAACGGCGTCGAGATAAAGCTCTACAGCCCCCTAGACCCCCGGGTAAACCCCCTGGCCAGAGAGCTCAGCTACATATACCAGGTGAAGAAGGTAGAGGTCAACACGCCCATCCTGTTCATCAACAGCGACAACAAACGGTTCATCCTGGCGAAGCTGACGCCCAGGGGATCCGAGAACCCCTTCGAGTCCGCGATGTTCACAGAGGACGGGGAGCTACTGGACCTCATCTGCCTCCTACTGGTGAACGGCCACAAGGAGATCCTCCTGAAAGCATTAAACCTCTAGGAGGCAACCGTTGTCCCCCCAGTCAAAAGACAGCAGCCTCGAAGAGACGCTGAACCAGGTAGAGAACGGCTCGGAGATACTCCTCGTACAGGTACCCGGCAACGGCGAGCCCAGGCTCACCCAGACAAACCTACACATATGCTCGTGCCGACTCGGGGAACTAGTCAGCCTCACCGAACGCAGGTTCATAGAGAAGACGTCCTCCAAAGACCACATACTCTTCACGAGACTCGAGAAAGGCTCGGCGCTCCTCGAAAGGATAACCCAGGAAGTCCTCGAGGAGTACCTGGGAAAGACCGGGGCGGCTCTACTAGACAAGGGCATCCCGGAGAAACCCAGCCCACTCAGGTACGGCAAAGTGATCGACGTGCTACAGGAATCCATGGGAAGCGGCGCCGAGCTCATCAGACGAGCAATATCCAAGGCGCTCTACCACGAGCTCAGGTCGAACCCTGGAGCACTGAAGGATGAGCAACCTTAGAGTCGAGACCGGGGTAAGATGCCTCGACGAGGCGCTGCAAGGCGGCCTCCCAAGGGGAAGCATGACTCTCATAGCAGGCAGCCCCGGCACAGGGAAGACCCTGCTGAGCGGAGAGTTCCTCTACAACGGGGCGTCGAAGGGAGAGAACTGCCTCTACGTGAGCCTCAGCGAGGGAAGGCACAGCTTCCTCGAGTACATGGCCAGAGTGGGCAGGGACCTCACGGCAGAGGACACGTGGAGCAGGCTAGAGGTCATGGACCTTGTCACGGTGAAGGAGGAGGGCCTCGAAATCCTCGTCGAGATGATAATGAGCCACCTGGAGGACACCCAGTCCAAGAGGCTCGTGATAGACAGCTTCACAGCGATGAGCGACTCGTTCAAGGAGACCATAGACGCCCGCGTCACCCTACACATCCTCAGCAAGATACTGGCTCAGACCCGC
>CAYPNN010000326.1:0-2631 GCA_964412065.1 uncultured Candidatus Bathyarchaeia archaeon | reverse complement strand
GTAGCCCCGGATCTGCTCGCCGGACCCGTAGACCGTCAACGGGATGCCCAGCACCGCCTGAGCGACGAACCTGTTGATCACGGTGCCGAACCACTCGTCCACGTCGAGCCGCGTGCGCAGATCCGGGTGCTCGGCGACCTCCTCCGTGTGGACGCCGAAGATGACGCCCTGCATCACGTCGTAGCTCCTGAGCCACCAGTACTTGCATGCCTCGTAGACGTTGAACGTGTCCTGGACCTTGCTGACATGGTAGAAGCTCGCCGGGTCCCGAGGCGTCAGCTCCCCGCCCATGCTCCACTCCTGACCCCTCCACGTGAGCACGGCGTCGGCGGGGAACAGTCCCTCGAAGATGGGGCGCCCCGTCAACGGTGTGCCGTACTCCCCCATGGTGCCCAGCTTCAGTATGTTTGCCTCGGGGCAGATCTCCTTGATGAGGAACAGCACGCCGAGGGTGCCCAGGGTGTTGTTGTGCTGGGTCCTGATGGCGTGCTCCGCGTCCACCATGCTGTAGGGCGCGCTCGGGATCTCACCGTAGTGGACCACCGCCTCAGGCTGCACCTCCCGGAGGTACTCAGCCAGCTCGTCCCTGTCAAGGAGGTCGAGCTCACGGAAGCCTATCTCGACGTCGAGCCGCTCCCTGGCGGCCCTGAGCCTGGTCTCCATTTCCGCGATGGGCACGACGCTCCTGCTTCCCTTCTCCGCGACGGCTCTCCTCCTGAGGAAGTTGTCTATGCCGCTGACCCTGCAGCCCAGCCTCGCGAGCTTCAATGCCAGGGTCCATCCCAGGTAACCGTCGATCCCCAGGATCATCACACGCATGTCTCTGAGGAGGTACCCGTACTGGGTTTCACGCCACTCCGGGCACTGCTCGAAGGTCATGCTCGGCTCGAACATCCCGAGCTCGGGGCGCCTCGCGCACTCGATGAGGAGCCCCTCCTCGCTGATCTTGTCTCTTATCGCCTCTATCGACTGGCCACACGCCCTGAAGTCGACGTTTCCCTTTAGCAGGGCGGCGGGGCAGTTCCAGCAGGTCTTTTCCTCGTTATGCTGCATCCAGCATCTCTCCATATGTTTTCCTGAAAACGTGAATAGAGTCCTCGATACAGGGATCATCTGGTAGCCAGTCGCCCCGGCTCCGCCCCCTGAGGTACAGGAAGGCGTCGTCCTCCGTGTGTGACCCAGACAAAAAGTCCTCCTCGAAGAGGTGTTCCTTGAACAACCCTGTCTTGAAGCTGAACCCCTTCTCGGGTGTCACGACGAGGTCTGGCGCGTTCCCGGCTTCAGGCCCCCTGAATGTATCCTGTCTGTGATGGACTGCTTTCACTGCCTTGCTTCCGTTGTACCTCACTCCGATTAACAGGTCGACGAGCTCTCTCTGTAGTTGTTGGGCGTCTTCTGGTTTCACGGACCCCCGGGGGAACCTGCCGACGCGGTTCAGATAGATCTTGGTGGACTCGGAGGCGAAGGCCCGGGTCTCTCCCCTGATGTTGTTATAGTTCTTCCGCAGGTTGTCTCCGGTCACAAGGTATCCTTCTTCCCTGAGCAAAGTGTTGAGGTTGACCGCGGTCTCGGCGGGGCCCATGCCGTGGTCGCTGAGCATCATTAGGGGGGCGTCGGGGCTCAGCTTGGACGTGACATGCGCCACGGCGGCGTCCACCTTGTTGAAGAAGCCGAGGAACTCCGGGTGCAGGTCATGTGTTCCGTCGGCGTAGGCGTCCCAGAGGTGGTGCTCCACGCGGTCGGTGCCGGTGACCACGAAGAAGAGCAGGTCGTACCCGTCTCTCTCTGTTAAACGGTCGAGGACCCGGATCCTATGGTCCAGCGTCTCCTCAAGTTTCTGGAGGAAGAGAGGGATGGACTTGCTGAACAGCGAGGCGTCCACATCCACCTCGTAGCCGCCGTCTCTCAGCCAAGGGAACAGCTCGGATGGGTAAACCGCCTTCTCGAGCTGGGGCGAAACGAAGCCGGTGATCATCGCGCCGTTCAGGGGCTGGGCGGGGTACGCCGCCGGCAGGTTGATTATGAGTACACGTTTTTCCGGTTCTGTCTCCCAGAACGGCGGGGCTTTCAGCCTGTGGCTACTGTGATAGCTCACGGTGTAGGTGCCTGGGATGAAGCCGGTGAAGCCGTATACGCCGTGGGTCCCCGGGTTCGTCCCCGTGATCATGCTGCTCCAGGACGCGGCGCTGTTCGCGGGCAGGCTTGACCGCATCTTAACGAGGCGACCTTCCTTGACGAGCCCCTTCATGTGAGGCATTACTCCTCGTTGCACCAGGTCCTCGAGCAGGTGGATCGGTACGCCGTCGAGGCCGATTATCGCGGCTTTTAGCTTCATGGTTCCACGTCAGGGGGCAACGCCACTAGATGGAATGTTACTATCCATGAGTAGTAAATAAGTTTTGGGTGTTTCTCTTGGGAACATCAAAGTAAATGTCTACGACTCGGGAAACACCGAGAGCCAACCGCTCTTCAACGCGGCACAGTACTCGACCAGCCTACCACCCAGCAGCCTGCACGCGGCAAGCGAATCCTCACCGGGGCTCTTTATGGAGACCGCGCCGTAGTGGAGCGTCACGTCCCTCGACACGTAGTCGGGGACGCCGAAGGTGATCATCCCGAAGTTGAGTATGA
>CAYPNN010000325.1:0-2644 GCA_964412065.1 uncultured Candidatus Bathyarchaeia archaeon | reverse complement strand
GGACCGGGGAACCCCATGGAGGTCAGCGGCGAGGTCGCGCGGACCAAGGGCCTCATGCAGCTGGAGGACAGCGTCGGCACCTGCAGGTTCAACACGAGGATGAACGTCGAGAGGATCGCCAGGGCCGTCTCCGCCGCCACCGGCTGGGACATGGACACGGAGGAGGCGTGGGACGTGGGCCGCAGGACGGTGAACCTGCTCAGGGCGTTCAACCTCCAGACCGGGTTGACGCCGGAACACGACAGACCGTCCCCCCGCTACGGCTCCACCCCCGTGGACGGCCCCATCAGAGGCGTAGGGATAATGCCTCACTGGGACGAGATGCTGAGGAACTACTACACGCTGATGGGCTGGGACCCTGAGACAGGGGTCCCCCTCAGGGATACCCTTGAAAACCTTGGGCTGGGACGCGTCGCCGACGACCTGGCCCATTGATGTCACGCTAGATACCGTTTTATGCCGTAGGCATCAAGTTGAGTCCATGAAGAACCTAGTCAAGCGTAAGCTGAAGGCGGGCAAGCCCGCCCTCGGCACATGGATATCCATAGGACACCCCGACGTGACCATGTACCTGGCCGACATGGGGTGGGACTGGCTCGTATGCGACATGGAGCACAGCCCATACGGCCCCGAGACCTACCACTTCATGGTGCAGAGCATGCTCTGGGGCAGGCACAGGTGCATGCCTATGTGCAGGATACCGTGGACAGACCTCATCTGGATAAAGAAGGTGATGGACGCAGGCGCCACCGGCATCGTGTCGCCGCGCATAGAGACCAAGGTGCAGGCAGAGGAGATGGTGCGGCTCATGAAGTACCCGCCGTGGGGTGAACGGGGTGCGGGCCCCAGGCTCGCAGCGTTCAGGGACCCTGACTACTTCGCGTCCGCCAACGAGGAGACCCTCTGCGTCGTCATGATAGAGACGGCGAAGGGCGTCGAGAACATCGACGAGATATTCAGCGTCGAGGGCGTGGACGCGTGCTTCGTGGGGCCCAGCGACCTCAGCCTAGACATGGGGATACACCGCCAGTACACGAACCCCGAGTTCCTGAAGACCCTGGACAGGATCGTTGAGGCGGGCAGGGACCACGGCGTCGCGCCGGGGATGCACTGCTTCACGACGCCCGGCCCAACGAACATCAACGAGGCCATGGAGAGGGGCTTCCTGTTCTGCGCCTTGAACAGCGACACTGCCTACCTCAGGAACGGTGTGAACGCGGCCTTCGACCACGTCAAAGGGTGGAGGCCGGGGCAGCAGGGCGAGGAAGTAGACGTCTAGATCCTTTCAGGCTTCCTCAAGTCGATCTCTTCCATGCGGCCTACGTCTATCTTCGCGACAAGGTCTGCCTCGACCTCGTACAAGATACGCTTGCCCAGAGCCTCCACGCTCGACTCCTCTATGTTAGAGCCATCCAGAAGCTTCAGGAACAGCCCCTGCTTATTCAGGGCCTCTTCCTCTTTGAGTAGCGCCATCATAGCGCCCTCCGCTAGGCCGTCCCTCTGCGCCTCGTCCTTCCCCCAGACGTTCACCTCGTAGACGAGGCTCAGCCTCTGCCCCAGCGTCACATAGGGTTTAAGATAAGTGACCCTGACGTTGCCTTCTCCCTTCTTAGGCGGCTTCCCCAGTGCCACGGTCCCCTCCCTGTAGTCCACAGTGTACGCCCGGGCGCCGGCCTTCATGCCGTCCACCTCCACGCCGAGGAGCGGCCTGACCGGCTTCTCCGATAGGGTGAAGACCTTCTCCTCGCCGTCGCCGTCGAAGACGTCCTGGACCTTGTCGTCCGGCACCACCGGTCTACCGATGCCCGAGTCCGCCGGCTTGAAGCCGCTGTTCGTCACCTGGACGAACGGTAGCCCCGTCTTAGGAGTCAACTTCGAGCTGCCGATGCTTCCCTTCTTGACGCCCTCCAGGTTATCCTGCAGGGCCTTTATGATGGCTTCCTCGATCTCGGCGAACATCCGGTGCACCTTTGCATAGGACTTGTTCCTCTAGTGATAAAATATTTTGGAGATTTCATGTATGGAGACCGATAAAGGGGACATTAAATGACGATGTACACAGTTCTCCGGGGCGTTGTTCAGAATAGTTATTGTGATGATTTAGCTACAATCATTTCTTTTCAGCACCCGAAAAACAATTATTGTGATAGAACAGAGACTACTTCTAGTGTAACAATATGCTTAGTTTTAAGAAAAAAGCAACTTTGCTGCTAATAGTATTACTCTCTCTGACTGGGTTCGCTCCGATGTGCCACGCTCAGACCGCGTCGGCCACGATATCTGGGGTTGTGAGGGACAGTAAAGGAAACCCTGTCCCGGGCGCTACCGTCAACCTCTACCGTGTGCCCCCTCCAGGGACGTTCATACTCTATCTGCCTCTCGCTACAGGCACCACCAGCGCATCCGGTGCCTTCTCACTAACCGCCACATTCACCAACGCACAATACTACGTGATCGCGAGCAAAACTGGTTACGTCAATGGACGAGGCGACTTCTCGGCGAGTCTCACATGGAAGTTCTTTTATTACACTGCTACTCTCACGCCCAACTACCTGAACATCGCACTGAACCACTACCCCACAGCTAACGCGGACGGCCCATACTCCGGGGAAGCCACCGACGCCATCAGTTTCAGCTCCGCGGG
>CAYPNN010000324.1:0-2645 GCA_964412065.1 uncultured Candidatus Bathyarchaeia archaeon | reverse complement strand
CCTGTTAGCCACCTCCGGAAAGGATCTGAAGGGGCAGGCGATCTGGTCGAACCTAGACTCCTACGTGGATACCATGAAGGTTGTCTTCGAGGGCTACTGGAGGAGCGGTAAGCCGGCTCAGGAGAAATACCGTGAGGTCGTTGAGCAGCATAACTTCGGTGAGGTGCTGGATCTGGTGACGGAGCTGCTTACAGAGAACGGTCTATCGGTGGAGAGGAACACAGCCATAAGGGGTGCCTCAGGGGTCGAGTACTCTTTCAACATCGTTTTTAGTGATCCGGTGAACCCTGTGAACGTCGTTGGTCTGAACCTCATCATCGGTGAAGACGTTTTCAGCCAGGTCTTCGAGTTGAGCGCGAGGAAGATGGATATCAACGCCAAGATCGTCCTGGCGTCGATAAAGCCTTTCCCCGAGGAGGTCATCAGCCTTGGGAAACTCTATGGAATTACTTTGATCCAGTCCGATACAACCGTTGGGCTTGTCGAGAAACTCCTGGAATCCCTGTAAAGGAAGTTACTTTGTAACTGCCACTAAATGATCAAATTTATTAAGTTTCAGCTAGGATTATTGTCTTACAATGATTTCCACCGAGGAGATGAACAGTTTCATACACGGCATCGACACCACAGACCATATCCTGCTTTTCTATGACACACAAGAAAGTAAACGGAGAATATTGTACAGCTACCTTGCTGAGGGACTCAAGCAGGGTAAAGGCATCGTCTACGTTCACACGGAGGAGACTCCTCAAGATATCTACAAGGGTTTGGCCAGTCATGGTATAGACGTGGAGCCTAACCTGGCGTCTGGGAGCATATTGACGCCGAGGTACGACGAGTTCTACATCGTCGACGGGGAAGCCGAGGCGCTGAGGATTCTGAACAAGTGGCACGAGACAAGCAGTTACTTCCAGTCAAAGGGGCTTGGACTCAGGGTCACGGGTGAGACATCCTGTTTCTTCAAGGAGGACAAGGTGCGTGAGCTTCTCAGATACGAGTACGCCCTCCACAAGGTGCTTTACATCAAGATGGACGCGATCTGCGCCTATAACCTGAAGACCATAGTGGAGACAGGGTATACCGACGTCATCATGCCTCTCGTCAGGGCTCACGGTAAGGCTGTGTTCACCGCGGAGGGCGGGACCATGGTCCTTGAGCCGGAGAACGTTGAGGACACAGACATAGAGATGCTTCTCAAGATAAAGGTCTAAGTTGCCTGTCGACTAGTTTTAATTAATGGGGAGAGGGGCCCCTAAGCGAATGGGTACAGCCGCTTCAGGTTGCCGACGGTCTCCCGTATCCTCTCGTCGGGGAGCTCGAATGGCTGTAAACCACCGTCTAGGTATGCCTCGTACGCCGCCATGTCGAAGAAGCCGTGGCCGCTGAAAAGCGTCAGGATGGTCTTCTCCTCGCCCGTCTCCCTGCACCGCAGCGCCTCCTCTATGGTGGCCTTCACGGCGTGGGCCGTCTCCGGCGCGGGGATGAGGCCCTCGGCCCTGGTGAACTCCACGGCTCCGCCCAACGCGTCCAGCTGGTTGTACGCCCTTGCCTTCACGAGGCCGTCCCTGACGAGCAGGCTGATGGCGGGCGCCATGCCGTGGTACCTGAGGCCCCCGGCGTGTATGGGGTCCGGTACGAACTCGTGGCCCAGGGTGAACATCTTCAGGAGCGGCGTGATGCGTCCCGTGTCGCCGTGGTCGTAGAGGAACTCGCCCTTGCTCAGGCTTGGACAGGCGGTGCTCTCGACGGCGATGAACTCGGTGTCCTTCTCGGCCCGCCCCCTCAGCTTCTCGCTGAGGAACGGGTAGGCGCCGCCCGCGAAGTTGCTGCCTCCGCCGACGCAGCCAATCACCGTGTCAGGGTACTCGTTCACCTTGGCGAGCTGCTTCATGGACTCCTGGCCGGCGACGGTCTGGTGCATGAGCACGCTGTTCAGCACGCTGCCTAGGCTGTACTTGGCTTGCTCGTCCTTGAGGCACTGCTCCACTGCCTCGCTGATGGCTATGCCGAGGCTGCCGGGTGTGTCGGGGTGTTCCGTGAGTATCCTCCTTCCGACATCGGTCCGGCTGCTGGGGCTAGGGTACACGTCTGCGCCGAACAGCCGCATCATCACCTTCCGGTAAGGCTTCTGCTCGTAGCTGACACGCACCATGTAGACCTCGACGTCGAGGCCGTAGAGCATTCCGGCGAAGCTGAGGGCGCTGCCCCACTGGCCTGCGCCGGTCTCGGTGGTGAGCTTCGTGACGCCTTCACGCATGGCGTAGTAGGCCTGTGGTATGGCCGTGTTGGGCTTGTGGCTGCCCGTGGGGCTCACCCCCTCGTACTTGTAGTAGATCTTCGCGGGGGTCTTGAGCGCCTTCTCCAGCCGCAGTGCCCTGATGAGGGGCGTGGGTCTGTACAGCCTGTAGGCTTCTCTTACTTCCTCTGGGATGTCTATGTACCGTTTCTCGGACACCTCCTGCATGAGCAGCTCCTTCGGGAATATGGGGAGCAGCGCCTCCGGCTTGACGGGCTCACGTGTGCCTGGGTCGAGCAGAGGGTATGGGTGTGTCGGTAGATCAGGGGTTATAGAAATCCATTTCTTGGGTATTTCATCCTCCGTCAGGAGGATGTTTCTTTCCAGTCCAAGTGATACACACTTCTTC
>CAYPNN010000323.1:0-2684 GCA_964412065.1 uncultured Candidatus Bathyarchaeia archaeon | reverse complement strand
GAGTTGGGGCCCGAGGGCGGCCCAGGGGGAGGAAAGGTGATCGCGGAGGGGACGCCCGAGGAGCTGGCCTCCATGGACACACCGACCTCGATTTACCTCAGGAAGGCGCTGGAGGGAGAGCCGTGACCTGGGCGCCCCTCCTCCTCGCCGACAGATCCCCCTGCCTAAGATATCTGGTGCTGAGAGAGCTACTGGGTAACCGTGATGAGGCCTCGGAGCTCGAAGCCCTCAGGGACACGGATCCCCTAGTCAAGGATCTTGTGGGTCTCCAGAGCGGTGACGGCTCGTGGGGCAGGGGCGGCGTCAGTGGAAACGCCCCCGCCGGTAATATACAGATCACAGCCCAGGCTCTCACGAGGCTGGGGTACCTCGGGTACGGTCCCGATTACCCGCCCGTGAGGAGGGGCGCCGAGTACCTGTTCACCCAGCAGCAGGAAGACGGCTCCTGGCTAATGGGCAACGTCGCCGCCGACATCGACGGCGGGCAGATGTACGACGTCATGAGCCTCCAGACGAGCCTGCCCCTGAGGGGGCTCGCCGAATGCGGGTACGCGGAGGACCCGAGGGCCGAGAGCGCGTACGACTGGCTCATGGAGCAGAGACTGGACGACGGGGCATGGCCCACAGGCAAGGCGAAAGGAGTCTACGGGTACGTGGCCGGGTACAGGCGCATAGCCCACAGCCGCTGGGGGTGCCGAAGCAACACCACCGGCGCCCTGGTGTGCCTCAGCCTCCACCCAACTCGACGCAGTAGCCCGGAGGCGAGGAGGGCGCTGGACCTTCTATTGGGCAGAGAGACCAGGGAGAGGCATCACATGGGCTACGACGTCGCCAGAACCATTGGAGCAGAGGCCAGCACAGGGTTCATAACATACTACGCGAGGTTCGACGTAGCCCAAATACTGGGTCTATGCAGCAGAGTAGGGGCCACCGTGGAAGACCCGCGGGTCGGTGACCTCGTGGACCATGTGAAAGGCATCCAGGGCCCCTACGGGATCTGGGAGTACACCGAGAAGCCCCAGGCGTCTAGATGGGTGACCTACGACCTCCTCAGGAGCCTGAGCGGCCTGGACGCAGATGCCGAGTGGGTGAGCTTGGAGCCCAAGACGCCTTTCCAGCCCTACCCGCGCCGCCGGAAAAGGTTCTAGCTTTTTATCCGTGGGAACAGAGTCATTGACGTGACGCTTTATGGCTGATTTGAAGCGCGTCGAGATAATGGATCTCGATAAGATCAGGGCTGTCTCGTCCCCGCGGATCTCCCCCGACGGGACGAAGGCGGTCTTCGTCCACACGGTGATGGACTTCGAGAAGGACGAGTATATGGGCGACCTCTGGATCGCCGATCTGGAGACCGGCGAGGCGAGACAGTTCACTTCGGGGCGCCATAAAGACGGGAGCCCCCGGTGGAGCCCAGACGGTAAACGCATTCTTTTCACCTCGAAGCCGCCCGCCAAGGAGGATGAGGAGAGGAAGAAGGCCCAGCTATACGTCATCGACGTGGACGGCGGCGAGGCGAGGAAGCTGACTGATCTGGAGAAGGGCGTGGAAGGCCCCAAGTGGAGTCCTGACGGTAAGCGTGTCCTTTTCCTCAGCGACGTGGAGCGCGTGGACAGGGGCGACAGCGACGTCAAGGTCATCGACCGCCTCGTCTACAAGTTCAACGGCAGGGGGTTCTTCGAGAACCATCGAAAACACATCTTCACGATACCCGCAAAGGGAGGCAAGCCCAGGCAGGTCACCGAGGGAGAGTACGACGCGGCAGACGCGGAGTGGATGAGCGACGGCAGAAGCATCGTCTTCGTCAGCAACTTGGAGCCCGACGCCGACCTTGTTCGCCGCTACTACCTCTACAGGGTGGACGCCAAGGGGGGCGAGCCCGTGCAGCTCACCAGGACTCTGATGAGCATAAGCGGCGTCTCTCCCCACCCAGGTGAGCCCCTCATCGCCTTCACGGGCCACGACTACAGCCACGGCAGCGGCAGCAACAGCGACGTCTGGACCCTCAGGGAGGGCTAGGAGCCGGTTAACCTCACCTCCGGCTTCGACCAAGACATGGGCACCAAGCTCAGCTGCGACGTCAGGGTCAGCAGCCCAGGCACCATGCCTGCGTGGAGCGGCGACCACCTCTACTTCACCAGCACCTACGACGGCGACGCCTGCCTCTACAGGGTGCACAGAGACGGCGGCGACGTCGAGAAGGTGCTCGGAGGCACCGATCACAGCGTCGAGAGCTTCACCGTCACAGAGGATGGCAAGGTAGCCTACACCGTTCTACAAACCACCAAACCCATCGAGCTGTGGAGCTGGGACGGCGAGAAATCGAGGCAGGTAACCGACCTCAACAAGAACTACGTCAAGAAGACGGAGTTGATGCCCCACGAGGAGTTCACCTTCACCAGCGACGCGGGGCACGCGGTGCAGGGCTGGCTCATGAAGCCCCCCGGCTTCGACGCCTCCAAGAAGCACCCGCTGGTACTCCACATCCACGGCGGCCCCAGGGGGGCCTACGGGAACAGCTTCTTCCACGAGTTCCAGGTCCTCGCCGCCCAGGGCTGGGCCGTTATGTACATAAACCCGTGGGGCAGCGGAGGCTATAGCGAGGAGTACCAAGCGGCGCTGCCTGGCCACTGCTTCGAGCAGGACTACGACGACCTGATGAAGGCGGTGGATGTGATCGTTGAGAG
>CAYPNN010000322.1:0-2694 GCA_964412065.1 uncultured Candidatus Bathyarchaeia archaeon | reverse complement strand
GCCCTTTGTCTCGGATGTGGCCGCCCTGTGGAGGCGGCAGAGCCTCGGAGGCGCGAAGTGAGCGTTCAGGTCTTCAGCTTATCCTTGAAGAAGGCTATCGTCCGTTCCCAGGCGAGCTTGGCTGCCTCCTCGTGGTATCGGGGGCTCGTGTCGTTGAAGAAGGCGTGCTGGGCGCCCTCGTACATGAATATCTGGTACTCGACGGCTGCCTCCTTGAGAGCCGCCTCGAACGCAGGGATCCCCGCGTTGATGCGTTCGTCGTCACCTGCGTAATTTATGAGCATTGACGCCTTTATCTTTGGTACGTCTTCGGCCGCCGGCTGCCTTCCGTAGAATGGAACCGCCGCCTGTACATCCGGGGAGTTGACTGCGACCTGGTTGGTCATCCCCCCTCCCCAGCAGAAGCCCGTGACCCCCACCTTGCCCGTCGACTGGGGGCGCGTCTTCAGGTACTCCACCGCGGCGACCAGGTTCTTCGTAGTCTCCTGTTCATCGAGATCCCTCATCAACGTCCGAGCCTCATCGACATCCTCGGGTGTTCCCCCTAGGGGCGAGAGGGGGTCAGGGGCGATGGCAAGGAATCCCTCTAAAGCCACACGCCTCGCGACTTCTTCGATGTGGGGCACAAGACCCCAGATCTCTGGGATAACGACCACCCCGGGCAACTTCTTATCACCCTTGGGCCTGGCGTAATGTGCGAGGATATCCCCTGTCTCGCCGGGATACTTGATGTTCTCCACGTGCAGGCGCGGGTCTTTCTCTGAAACATGAAATGACATCTACAACCCTTCCTCCAATACTCAGGCATCCAATAATCTTATATCTATTATCTTATTCGCAGTCGCACCCCGCGCATCGAACCCGTTGGTCCTTCTCGCGAAACCCTGCCTTCTTAAGGCTAAGCCAACGAAGTGCCCGTATGTGCCCTCTGCCAGCTTCCTGTAGACCACCTCGGACCATGAAGACGAACCGTTCACCGCTCATAGACATGGAGAAAGGTGGGGGACGACATGAAGGCATCTAGAGAAGCGCCTGGGCGAGGGCGGAGCCGCAGCCGCATGTACGCTCCTCGGGGATCAGCGGCAGCGCGTCCATGACGAGCCTCTTGAACCTCTCGCTGTTCATCTTCATGGTCTCAACGACCTCGTCGCTGCTCACAGGCTTCTCCGCCCACACATCATAGTCGGTGACCATTGCTACGGAGACGTAGCAGATCTCGGCCTCCCTAGCCAGCACGCACTCCGGGTACATGGTCATGCCTACGATGTCGCATCCCCACTGCCTGAACAGCCTGGACTCGGCCCTGGTGCTGAACCTGGGGCCCTCGATGCAGACGTAGGTGCCTGTCGGGTGGACGGGGTAGCCGTGCCCCTCCGCCTGCTCCACGAAGAGGCCGTGGAGCTGGGGGCAGATGGGGTCGGCGCTGGAGACGTGCCCCACGGCTCCCCCCTCGTAGAATGTGTCGAGGCGCTTACGGGTCCTGTCGACGAACTGGTCGGTGATGACGAAGTCCCCCGGCCTATAGTCCTCTCGTAGGCTCCCGCAGGCGCTGCTCGCCACGATCCGTTTCACGCCCAGCTCCTTCATGGCCCATACGTTGGCCCTGTAGTTGATCCTGTGGGGCGGTATCTGGTGCCCCGCGCCGTGGCGGGGTATGAACGCCATGGCCCGCTCCTCGTACGTGCCGAGGGTTACGAGGCTGCTCGGGGCCCCGTAGGGCGTGTAGACCTTCACCTCCCGGGCGTCCTCGATTATCTCCGGGTCGTAGACGCCGGTGCCGCCGATGATGCCTATGTCGGCTTTCCATTCACCAATCATGGTTAAAGCTAGACGTGTACACGATAAATGTTTCACGCCTCGACTTTTCAGATCTTGCTAACTTGTCGGGGCATCAGGGACAATTTTAGGGTCAGAGCGTGGTTTTATATTCCTATTATTGCTCTGATTTCTCCTATTCGTTTATGGTTGAGAGAGACATGTGTTTCACCTGATTTTTTGCTTTAAAGAATTAACCCATCTTTGATGAGTTTTTCTATAAATTTTTTCACGTCTCCAGCATCCGATCTCTCAAAACCTCTTAATGCACTGGAAAATTCTGTGTGTTTACTGCCTATGATCCTGTTGTTGTAAAGTTTTCTTAGAATGGTTACCTCAATCTCGTTATAATCCATCTATAAACCATGTTTTAGTTCCATATATTTAAAAAACCCAACTATTTGGACATATATGTCCGGAACTGTGGACATAAGGTTTAAATTACGACCTGCTGCACAGTTTAAGACAAGCCTAACTGAGACATAGGTGTAAACAGTGGCCGAGACAAGGAGCCTAGGAACGGGGGAGATGGGGGCCTTAGAACTGCTGATGGGGTCGTTCTCGACACCAAAGATCATCGACTTTCTAAGCACATTCAGAGAGTTCGACTACTCGATAAACGAAATAGCAGAAAACTCGAGAATAAGCACAAAAACCGTGAGACGCGAGATACCTAAACTATGCTACTACGAGATACTGCTGCAGTCAAGAACAATCGGTAAGACGAAGATGTACAAATTCAATGCGGAGTCAAGAATCGCCCAAGCCTTTAACTATTTGATCTCAGAGATTGCGACATTCGAGATCGAGAACATAATCGAGGAAGAACACCTCGAGACAACACAGAACCCACGAAGGATACCAAGATCGTATCTTTCA
>CAYPNN010000321.1:0-2715 GCA_964412065.1 uncultured Candidatus Bathyarchaeia archaeon | reverse complement strand
CCCATCCTCGTCGAAGTAGCCGCCGTCGGCGTTGAGGTCCCCCATGACGATGATGTCGCCCTCGCCGGGGCCTGACGCGAGTACTCCTGCTACCACGACTGTGAGGTTGCCGATCTCGTTCTCGGCGTCGTCGGGCTTGACGTGGACGCCCACGAGGGTGAAGTCGAAGCCGCCCGACCTGAAGGAAGCCACGTAGGGCTCCCTCTCGAAGACGTCGCCGGTGTCGTTGTAGATGTACGCCGTGCCCTCCAGGTACTCCACGGTCTCCGTGTTCCAGAAGTAGGCGTAGGACTCCTTGCTCGTGGATCTGCCGAGCCTCTCGCTCTCGATGTAGGCGTAGCCTGCGCCCTCACCGTTGATGAGCCCGAGGAACGCTGGGGCGGTCTCGCCGCTGCTGTCCCGTATCTCCTGGACCAGCATGACGTCGAACCCCCTTGCCACGTCCACGAGAACCCCCATGACCTCTGGTTTACTCCGCTTCGACTGGCCGAAGACCTGGATGTTGAACGCCGCCACCTTGATGGACGATGTCTCCGGGGTCGGCTCGGGTGCGACGTCGGTCTCGCTGTCACCGTTCTCTGGGTTGAGGATCGGGTCTAGGATGCCCTGCTGAACCGAGAAGAACACGGCAACGATCATGAGGGCGACGAGCGCTACTAGGGGGCTGCTCTTCTTGGCCAACTACTTCTTCTCCATCTGGTCCAGCTCCAGCTTCCTGAAGATGCTGCGCAGCTGCCGCCTCATGCTGGTCCTGTCGGTGCTGAGCCCCACGCTGTCCGCGAAGTCCTGGGTGGTCCGGACCATCTTGGTGCGGCCGTGCTTCTCCCTCTTTATGAGGCCCATCTGCTCGAGCTCCTTGAGGTGCCTGTAGGCCTGGCTGCCCCGGACCTGCGCCACCTCCTTCTGCTCCACCGGCTGATAGTACGCGATGTAGGACAGGGTCCTCAGCGGCCCCGCCGTGAGGAGGGGCTTCATGCTGTACTTGCTCGCGGGCTTTGTATAGTCTGACTTGAGCTGAAGAACCACCTTCTCCTGGGGGAGCCGCTTGATCTCGAGGGCCGTGGGCTCGGCCCCGTAGGTCTCGCTCAGCTCGTCCACAAGCCTGGAGGCCTCCAGCTCGTCCTCAAGCTTGAGCATGGTCACTATGTTGGTCAGGCTTAGGGGTCGCCCCGCGGCGTACAGCAGGGCCTCTAGCTCCGCCAGCTTAGTGTCTCGGGCTACCAGGATCTCTCCCCCCAACATATGGTTTAGTCAGTTTCTTAAAAGCTTAGATACGTCGGCGCGGCGATGTCGGTGCGGTAGTGGAGCCTACCCTTGATGTTTCCCAAGTCGGCGTAGACCTTCTCCCGCGCCTCCGAGACCGTTTCCCCTCGGCCAAGCAGGGCGACGGAGCGGCTCCCCGTGGTCTTCACGACGCCATGGTCGTCGTAGACCGACGCGTAGTAGAGCTCGCTGTGCCTCGTCTCACCCACCTCTATGGGCTGATCCCTCAACGGGTTCACGGGGTACCCCTCGGGGGTAAGGTAGACGCACACAGTCGCCTCCTCGGCGAAACTGGTCTCGGGGAGGTCTCCCTCGACGACGCCGTAGCCGACCTCCGACAGGGGCGTCTCCAGCAGCGCCAGCACGTTTATCGCCTCGGGGTCCCCGAAGCGGGCGTTTTACTCGATGAGGTAGACACCCTTCGGGTTGTGAATGAAGCCGCCGTAAAGCACACCCTGGTATAGGCCCACGCTCCCCGCCATGGCGTTCACGGTCCTCTCCATGATCTCGATCCCCTCATCCACGACCTCTGGGGGCAGGTCCGGCAACCCGTGTTCGGGGCAGCTGAAGCTCCCCATGCTCCCGGTGTTTGGCCCCCTGTCCCCGTCGTATGCCCTCTTGAAGTCCCGGACCAGAGGCATGACCTCGACCCGCTTCCCGTCGGTGAACGCCTGCAGTGTGAACTCCCGTCCCTTCAGCTTCTCCTCTATCACCACCAGCCCGTCCTGTTTCACACGCTCCAACGCGTAGCCCCTGGCCTCCTCCGCGCTGTTCAGGTGGTCGCCAGTCACCTTGACGCCCTTGCCGCCAGTCAGGACGTCAGGCTTAACGGCAACCTCCTCATGCTCCTTCAGGAAGCCGTCCACCTCCTCGGCGCTTCTGCATATCGCGAACTCGGGGTTCCCCGGGATGCCATGCATCTGGATCACCTCCCGGGTGTACGCCTTGCTCCACTCCAGCCTGGCGAGGGCCTTCCTCGCCCCCACCACGGGCACCCCAAGCTCCCAGAGCCTGTCGGAAACACCCGTGGCGAGGGGGGCCTCGGGCCCCACGAAGGCCAGATCCACGTCCCTGAACCTCCCGTACTCAGCCGGGTCGTTTATGTCGAACACCTCGACCCTATCGGAGAGGGCGGCTATCCCCGGGTTGAGGCGGGACATGGCTACGATCAGCTCCAGGTCTTCCTGGGCAAGCTTCTTTGCGATGGCGTGCTCACGGGCTCCATGGCCTACGACAAGGACCTTCATGGGCATCACGAACGGAGAATATTCCTTGGCTGGACATATAAGCTGGGGTTCGCGAGTTTTAGGCGAAGAAGGAAAGTTTATTAGAACCTATAAAGGCTAGACGTGCCTCCTCAGGGCCTCCGTGAACCTCTCAGCCTCGTCGACGGTGTTGTAGGCCCCTGGGGAGATGCGTAGCCCGCCGACGCGCGGGCTCACGTGGATGCCC
>CAYPNN010000320.1:0-2717 GCA_964412065.1 uncultured Candidatus Bathyarchaeia archaeon | reverse complement strand
GCAGCCCTCACAGGTGTTGCCTGACTGGGGGCACGGCGCCCCACATCCGCCCATTGTAGCTGGACCCATGCAGAAGTACCCCTGCTCTAGGAGACACCTATCCGGGTCCGGTATCTCCTCGTGGATGCGTTTGAGGGACGCATCGTACTCGCCGAGCCTCTCCCTCGGGCAGTCGTCGCAGACCTGGGTACTGTTGTACTCGGGCTCCTGTCCGCTAAGCAGGGATGTCAGGGTGCCGGCTATGTCCGTAACCTCGGGTGGGCAGCCAGGTATGATGTAGTCTACCTTGACGAAGTGTTTGATGGGGTGCTGCTCCAGAAGCGTCTCTAGGTGCGTCGGTATGGTGCCTCTATCTGTGCCGCGGTGGTTGCTGTAGATCTCGTTCATCAACTCTTTCCCGTGCCTAAGGTTAGCCAGCCCAGGTATGCCGCCGAAGGCGGCGCAGGCGCCCAAGGCGATGACGATCTTGGACTTTCCTCGGATCTCCTTTATTATCTCCTCTTCGTGGGTGTTCCGTATCCCGCCCTCAACGATCGCCACGTCGATGTCGTCTGGGATCTTCTTGGCGTCGAGGAGGGTGGGGGCGTAGATGGGCTCGTTGGCAACCAGAATGTCAACCAGCGCCTCGTGGAGCCCCAGCGCAGCCACCTGGCAGCCGCTGTCCCCAGCCAGCCCTATCAATAATATCCTAGCCATGTCATCTCCTGCCTATGCTTGAACGTTCTCATGCCCAGAAGCCAGAGCGTTTGAAGGCGTACCGTCAATTTTTACGTAATTATTAGGCATTCCGGGAATCTAATATGGGTTCAAATGCGATCATATATTGTTTTCTGCGTTCCGTGTTGACGTGAAATACAATCGTATAAACGGTGGACACAAGGCGAAAACGTCTATCTTGGCGTCGATTTTTCGCATAGATACCCTATGACCGTATCTACGTCTTTCTCTACCCTGACTTGTATCGGCCCCATAGCGTCCTCCCCTTTAAGGTTAAGCGAGAAGTGTCCGGCGTAGGCCGCCTGCCGGTTGAGGCCGAAGCTTAGATGGTCCTCTTCTGACCACCACGTGAAAATCTTCTTGACTGTGTCTCTGACACGGTCCCTTGCGATCACGCCCCTCAGCCCGCTGAGCGCCTCCACCCCCTCAAGCCTAGCCGAGACTACGCCCTGTTTCGTCTCCAGCTCGATTTCTCCGAATATGTTCCTGATGGCCTGCGCCACCTTGCAGGAGTCCTCCGTGGGCTGAAGCCTGGCCCTAATCCATGTCACCGTCAAGGGACCTCAGCTTCCCCAGCAGTGTGTCTAGGCTGCGTTCAAGATGGTCTACGCCGTTCTCGTTCGTGATTATGTAGTTTGACATGGCTATCGCGTCGCCCATGCCGAAGCTCAGCTCACGGTGGTCTCTCTCCCTGAAGACCTGCCTGTTGGTGGGGTCGTCGCTTCTCCCCCTGTTTTTGAGGCGTCTATACCTGGTTTCAGGGGAGGCGTGTACGGCTACGAGGTAGACATCGAAAGCCTCCTCGAAGGCGTACACCTCTTCTAGGCTCCTGACGCCGTCTAGGGCCACCTTGTTGTTGGGCGCGCCAATTATGAGGGGTACGCATCTCTTGGCGACGGCTGCGTCTCCCCCAGACCTGCGTATCTCCTCCGCCATCGCCCCCAGGTTTTCAGGGGTGGAGGACAGGTTCCTCATCCGCACCTCGTGCCTGATCACATCCCCCATAGTGAATACTGAGTACTCCCTATCTCTGAGAAGGTTGGCGAGTGTAGTCTTCCCCGAGCCGGCCATACCCGTTATTAACAGCAACCTGCGTTTAGCCATCTAGGTGATCCTCTCTAGCCCACCGAAACGGGTTTTGATGTAGACCCGCTCCAAGCCGGCGTCTATTGACTGCTTCGCCAACTCTATTAGGCTCTCCCTCGTCGGTGACTCCATTTTCTTCAACTCAGGAGAAAGAACCTCGCCCTGGTTATCGAACTGCTGGAGATAGTATACCTCGGCGAAGCCCTTGATGTCCTCCGCTATTCTTCTGATGAAAGCTGGTTCATCGGAGACCGTGGGGGCGACTGTTGTCCTTGCCTCCACATCAACGCCCATTTCTTTGCAGAGTTCTAGGGTCTTCTTCACCGATGCGCTGAACACTCCTCCTAGCGTGGGTACGCCAGAGACGGCGCCGTAGTCCTCGGCGTTCAAGGGCGCCTTGACGTCCAGGGCGACCCTGTCGATAAGCCCAGTCCTCAGAATCCTCTCAGCTGCCTGGTAGATGGTGCCGTTGGTGTCCAGCATAAGCTTCAACCCGTATCTCTTCACAAGCTCGGCTGCCTCTATCACCGCCTCTGGCTGGAGAAGTGGCTCGCCGCCTGTGAACACCACGGCGTCCAGCTGAGGCACGGGCTTCATACCGATCTCCAGCCTCTCCTCGATGTAGTTCAAGTCGACCTCCTCACCGGAGTCGAGGGGGAGGAGCCCCGAGTTCTGACAGTACGGGCACCTGATGTTGCATCCGGCAAAGAAGACGACCATGGAGACGTTCCCGTACCAATCTACTGTCGACATGTCTGTTATCCCACCTAGTCTCGTTCACAACGCCCCCTAGATTTCACTCATGAAATGTATCTCTGGTTTTTCAAGGTTTAGGCAACCGCCCCCAGCAGGTAGACTCCCAAGAAGATTATGATGGAGCCTACGATCCGTACTCCACCGTACTTCTCCTTAAG
>CAYPNN010000319.1:0-2735 GCA_964412065.1 uncultured Candidatus Bathyarchaeia archaeon | reverse complement strand
TTCGTGTTCCCACTGTATATGTTGTTCAGCATGGCAGGAGCCTTCTTTGTCCCCTCGAGAATGGCAATGATCACCGAGAACACCAATCAATCCAAAAGATCCTCGACCTTCGGCGTCATGAACATGGCTTGGCCGGTGACCGGCATAGTAGCGCCGACGCTAAGCGGCTTCTTGGTGCAGTATTTCAGCTGGAGACACGTCTTCCTCATCGCAGGGGGCATCAACGCTCTGAGCCTTGTCCCAACTTACATGATAAAGAGGAAGGAAGCGTACAAGACGAAAAAGGGGAAGGCCTCGTTCAGGGACGTTTTCGGGCGAGAAGTGTTTCCCACTCTGGCGTCATTCTTCTTCTTCCATCTACTCATGACGACGGGGCTGGGCGGAGTAAACATGATCCTGCCTCTATACCTCAGGGATGTGCACGGGCTGTCACCAACCTTAATCGGGGTATTTTTCACGGCTCCAAGCGTCGTCACGATGTTCACACAGGTCCCAGCCGGTACATTGGCTGAGAGATTCGGCAAGAAACGGTGGATACTCTCGTGCATCGTTCTGATACCGTTCTTATACCTGTCTTGGATGTTCACCGAAAACTGGATTGTCATGCTCATAGCTTACGCGCTGCTGTTCGGCTTGTGGAGCATGACTTGGCCGGCCACGCTGACATTATTGTCTGAAAGCGTGCCAGACGACATCCTTGGCGCAGCCTTCGGTGTCAGGATGACCGGCGTCCGAATGGGGTTCACTGTAGGTCCTCTAATCGGGAGCTACCTATACAGCACATATTACGCGTCGAGTCCGTTCCTCGGAGCAGCAGGTTTCACCTTACTAGCAGTGATCGTCGCGTATACTCTACAGGACCATGTTCGTAAGAGTTAATTATGTACTTTAAATGTTGAAAAAATGCATATTCACAGGCTACTCGTTTTCTTCCACACTTTACGAATCCTTTAAATCTGAGCCCTGTTGATTCTTTACAGCCTATAAAAATAGGAGTGTCTACACATGCCAAGAACAAGATCACCGAAGCGAGGGTCGCGGTCCTACTCGCCACGGAAAAAGGCGAAGAACCCTACCGGACGCGTCTCCTACTGGCCAACCTTGGACGCAGAGCCGAGGCTGGTCGGCTTCGCTGGCTACAAGGCAGGCATGACCCACCTGTTCTACGTCGAGGACAGACGAAGAGTCCCAGAGTACGGTAAGGAGGTTAAAGCCCCCGCGACCGTCATCGACACTCCGCCTATGCTGGCCGTCGCCGTCAGGGCCTACGAGAAGACCTACGACGGGCTCCAGGCTTTATCAGAGGCATGGATGGCGAACCAGCCGAAGGACCTGTACAGGAAGATAAGCTTCGCGACGGATCCCAGTCCAGACGCCAAGCTGGCAGAGATCGAGAAAGACCTCGACAGGGTCGCCGAGATCAGGATCATAGCGGCGACGCAGCCGAGGGAGGCTTCAGTCTCGAAGAAGGCCCCGGATCTTATGGAGATACCCGTGACAGGAGGTTCCATGGAGGAACGGTTCAGCTACGCCAAAGGGCTTCTGGGCCAGACCTTCACGGTGCAAGACGTCTTCGGGCCCGGCGAGGCCATCGACGTCGTTGGTGTGACCAAGGGAAAGGGTTTCCAAGGCCCGGTCAAGCGCCGGGGGATCAGGATCCTCTCGAGGAAGTCCCGTAAGCAGAAGAGGGCCGTAGCCTCGATTGGGCCGTGGGTGCCTAGGGGCGTCATGCCTCAGGTGCCGAGAGCCGGCCAGATGGGTTTCCACAACAGGACAGAGTACAACAAACGGATAATGCTAATGGGTGAGGACGTGGAACGCGTCAACCCTAGGAGTGGCTTCAAGAACTACGGCTTCGTGAAGGGCGACTACCTGCTCCTCAAGGGAAGCGTCATGGGGCCGTCCAAGAGGCTGATAAAGCTCAGGAAGACGGTTCGAAAGATAGAGTACCCCGAGGAGCCGCCGCAGATCACGTACCTTCACACAGAGTGGCGGAAGAGGAGCGCAGAGCAATGAAGGTCCCTGTACTCAACCTGAAGAACGAGAAGATCGATGAAGTCGAGGTACCCAAGGTCTTCGAGACTCCTGTCAGGCACGACGTGATCAAGCGAGCCGTCTTAGCCCTCCAGAGCATGAGGTTCCAGCCGCAGGGCAGAGACCCCATGGCTGGGAAGAGGACGACGGCCGAGTCGATGGGAACAGGCCACGGCATGGCCCGAGTCCCCAGGCTCAGGCAGGGCAACAGAGCCGCCTTCGGCGTAAGCATCGTAGGCGGCCACGCGGCTTTCCCTCCACGCTCGGAGAAGGTCATCGTGAAGCGGATCAACAAGAAAGAGAAGAGATTCGCCATTAGATCGGGGATCGCAGCCACGGCTGTCAAGGAACTCGTGGAGCATAGAGGCCACAAGGTAGCCGACTTTAAGCAGCTCCCCATCGTCATCGACGACGAATTGGAGGGCCTAACCAAGACCAAGGAAGTAGCAGAGTTTTTCCAGTCCCTGGGAATCTGGGCGGACGTTGAGAGAGCCGACCGGAAGAAGACGAGGGCCGGGAAGGGAAAGATGAGGGGGCGTAGGAAGAAAACCGGGAAAGGGCCGCTCATCGTTGTTTCAGAGGATAATGGAATCTCCAAAGCAGGGAGGAACTTACCGGGAGTCGAAATCGCCGATGTCAAAAGTCTTAACGCGGAGCTGTTAGCCCCAGGAGCGCACCCGGGCAGGCTGGTGGTGTGGGGG
>CAYPNN010000318.1:0-2739 GCA_964412065.1 uncultured Candidatus Bathyarchaeia archaeon | reverse complement strand
TGGTGTGGGCCGTGGGGGTGGGCTCTCAGCCAGGGCTTTCCCTCGTCCTCGACGTTGATGAACACGTGGTTTGCGAGGCCCCTGCCGAGGGCGAGGCTGGTGCCCCTGACCTCGACCTCCACGGGTCCCTTAAAGGGCGCCGCCTTCACCATCTTGACGTAGGTGCCGGGGGTCAACCCCATATCCATGATCCTCTGGGCGGCGTGTCTACCCCCCCTTACGAAGGCGACTCTGCCCTCCTCCCCCGGCTTCAGGTTACTCAGCTGGGTCGTGAGGGGGTGCTCTGGGCCGGCCGCCTCCCGCGCCTCCTCACACTCGCTGCAGCTCTCCACGTCGAGGGGGCACTCCGGTATGGGGTCGTCGTCGGGGCAGGTCTCGGGGCTGTTCAGGGCTTTGCACAGGGCGACGGCCGCCTCGTCCGAGACGCCGTGCTCCATCCGGCACGCCTCGTTGTGCACCTTCTCCAGGGGCAGCTTCAGGAAGTCGTAGAGGAACCTCTCGATGAGCCGGTGCTTCCTGACCACCTTCTGGGCGAGCGCCATGCCCTTCCCCGTGAGGCACGCCCCCTTGTAGGGCTCGTACTCGACCAGCCCCTCGTCTGCAAGGCGTTTAATCATCTGGGTCACGCTCGGGGGGCTTACTTTGAGCTTGTCGGAAAGTTCCTGGTTCCTGGCTAGCGCTCCCTTCTCGTTGAAGCTGTAGATGGCTTCGAGGTACTCTTCCACGCTTTCGCTGCCCAAACCTATCTTAGATTTAGGTATGCCTAAATTATATAAATGTTGTTGAAGAGGAATAGACTAGGCGAGGACGTAGCTGAACCGCGGCGTCCCGGCCACACCCCCCTCGACGCGGGGGTCGATAGACTCCACGACCCTGAACTCGTGCCTCAGCATGTCAACCACGTCGATGTACGGGTTCACCACGCCGACGCCGGCCTTCCTCAACGCGTTCCATTCATCAACCGAGAGGCCGTAGGCCTCTGCCCAGCCGTCAGGGTTCAGGTCGTACCACATCTCCCTGAAGTCCCTGCGCCCCTTCTCGCGGAGCACGTCCTCGAACCGCTCCCCCAGAAGGTTCATGTCCAGCCTCAGGTCTGGTACTTTCCTTCCCTTGTCGAGAACGCTGATCTCGCCGCCGCCGCGGGTCAGCTTGATGAGGCTGTTCTTCGGCGGCCTGAATATGCCGGTCATCTCGTCCTTGACGTCCCTGAGGCCCGCCCTGCTGCTGACGAACATGGCCTCGTCGTCCCCCACCGCCACATAGCAGGGCTGGTGCCAGTTGGCTATGTACACCGTGTCAGGCTCCTCGACGCCTATGACCCCGAACAGGAAGCTCCCGGTGCACTGGCCTGCTACGCTCTTCAAGGCATCTCCGACCGTCTTCCCTTGGGCGACCTCGTCCGAGAGCATGTGCACGGCGACCTCGCTGTCTGTGATGTCGTCGACCTCTGGGCTGTAGCTCCTGAACTCGTGGCTGTCCCTGAGCCTCTCCCAGTGATCCTTGTAGTTAGCGATGCCGCCGTTGTGCATCAGCGCGAGCGTGCCGTCGTCGCTGAGGAACGGGTGTGCCATCCCGACTGTGTTGTACCGGGCGTCGTCCTTGGCGGTGGCGTTGTACCTGCTGTGGGCGATGGCGCAGGAGCCTTCGAGCCTCTCGATGTCCGTGGTCTTCTTGACGTGGGCGACGTGGCCCGGCGCCTTCACCGCGTCGATCGCGTCGTCTTTGAGGACCCCTATGCCGGTGGCGTGGGCGCCGAAGTAGGGCTCCTGATACTTTAGGGCGTTCAGAAGCAGGGGCGCTATTGACCTGTCCCCGACGTACGCTGCAAGTTGACACATATAGATCAAACAGGGTGGTAGATGACAGTTAAAAAGGTCTTGTCTAAAGATGAGGAAAGAAAAGGGGTTACTCTACGCGCTCGATCTTGAAGATTACAGGCCTCATGCCGTCAGCGCAGCAGGTGACGGAGACCCCCTCCTCGAAGTAGGGCAGGTTGCCCCCGAAGGCCAGGGTCCTCACGTTGGGGTAGATGGTCTGCCATGCGCTGCCGCAGAAGCCCTCAGGCATCTTCAGCCCATCCAGCATGAACTCCTGGCCGTCCTCATAGAGTTCGCATGGAACGAACCAGTCCCTCTCTGCTAGGGGGTACTCGTCGAAGATGTCCTTCGGGTCCTGCCTCTTCAGCACCGTTATCTTAAGCTTGTCAGGCATAGCATGATCAACTCAGGAACCGGGTCTTATATCGATACCCCTAACTGTTTAATTCCCTTAGGCTTACTCCTAGGCATGGTTAAAGCAGCTATCCTGGAGGGCGTCGAGAAGCTATCAGTAACCGACTACCCGGTGCCGGAGGTCGAGGCCAACGGCATCCTGCTCGGGATGGAGCTATGCGGCGTCTGCGGAACCGACATGCACATGTACCGAGGCAAGATGGCGCTCCCCTATCCAGTGATACTCGGACACGAGTTCGTCGGCGTAGTGGAAGAGATAGGCGAGAAGGCCAGGGGCTACGAGGTGAGGGGCATGCCCCTCGGCGTCGGAGACAGGGTCGCCGTGGTGCCTGGCACAAACCGCTTCTGCGGGGAGTGCTACGGCTGCCGCTTCATGCCCCACAAGCCGACGCTGTGCTCCAACAGGAAGGTTCTCGGCGTGAACATGACCAGCGCCGAGTACCCTCACCTGCTCGGCGGGTGGGCCGAGAAGGTTTACGTGGACGCCGAACACTTCTGGGTCTACAAG
>CAYPNN010000317.1:0-2743 GCA_964412065.1 uncultured Candidatus Bathyarchaeia archaeon | reverse complement strand
CGCCTAGGGGGAGCCTGATGGTGACGACGGTGCCAACGCCTTTCTCGGATGCCACGCCTATGCTTCCCCCATGGGCCTCCACCACCTCTTTGCAGTAGGTGAGCCCCAGCCCCATCCCAGTCTCCTTCGTCGAGAAGAAGGGCCGGAAGATCATCGATAGATCCTCCTCCGAGATGCCCTCACCGTCGTCACCGACCACTATGACGTAGTCGTCGCCTTCGACATTGGTCTCCAGCGTGAGTCTCCCGCCCCGGGACATCGCCTCCACCGCGTTGTTGATCAGGTTATCGATGACCCGCGTCAGTTTGGTGCTGTCGACCCGTACCTTGATGCCTGAATGGAGCCTGAGATCGACCTCTACGTTGTTGGGCAGGATTCTCCTGTCCAGAAGCCTCCGGATAAGGGCGTCGACTTCAAGCGGCTCCTTAATGAGGACTCTGGTGGTGGTCATGGTGCGCAGATCATTCAGCATCTCCGTGATGTACTTCACGTTGTCGCGGATGACGGTTAACATCTCGGGGGCCGTGGATGGGTCCAGCTCCATCATCTGCGCGGCGTTGTTTATGCTCTGGAGAGGGCTTCTCAGGTCGTGTCTGAGCATCCTGGTAACTCTCTCGAAGCCGCTGAGTATGTTGGACACGTTTTCCTCCGAGACGCGGCGAAGCTCAGCCTCCTGCCTCAGACGAGTGAGCGAGGCGCCCACGTGTAGCGCCAGTATCTCCAGCAGCTTAATGTCATGATCGGTGAACGCGTCCACGTTCGGGCTCTCCATGTTCAGGACAGCCATGGCTTCTCCGTCGCTGAGAACCGGGACAGCGACCTCGCTCCGTGACCTTGAGGAGGCTTCGATGTAGTCAGGGTCCTCACGCACGTCGGGGACGTACATCGTCCTCGCTTCCCTCGCGGCCCTCACCGTCACCCCTCTGCCGTCGAGAGGAAGCGGCTCCACTGGGGGCTCAAGGCCCCGTGCATCCAAGTTCACGAGGAATCCATCCTCAACTATCTGAAATGAGATGATGCCTTCGCCGAACACCTGCTCCATGATCTCCAGGGTAGCCTTCGCTATGCCTTCCACGCTGTCAACGGAGTTAAGCTTCACGGCGTGGCTGTGAAGCGCGGCGAGGTTTTCCTCGTAGACCTCTTGGGTCTCGTTGTCGTGGCCCAACTAGATCACTCCTACCACCGATGTCTCCCGCTGAAAACTATCTTTGGCTTGATTTCCCTAGCCCCTCCCCCTTGTTGAAATAATGGTTAGACATACAGTAATAAAACCAGTTATTTTGATGAGGTCTATGAGGAGGAGCCCGCTATATCACGAACTCCTCGTGCTCCACGTGGCGGTGCTTGACCCCCAGGTCGGCTACGCGGAACTTCCTCTTCACCGGCCACAAGCGCGTCCACTAGTCTGCCGAGGCTGTCCGCCTTCATGATGCCGCTGCCGCTGGCAGCCCCCACGTAGCAGAGGCCCGGCGCCTCGTACAGGACCGGGGTCTCGTCGAGGCTGTTTATGGCGTACTGGCCCGCCCACATGTTCATGGGGCGGACGTCCTCGAAGCACGGGAAATACTTCACCAGCACGTGGTAGATGTTGTTGGTGTAGTAGTCCTCCTCGGGCTGCGGGTCATCCTCCAGCTCGAACCTGCGGCCCAAGTTGTCGGCACACGCCAGCCACACGCTTCCCTCGCTCAGCTCGGGCCTGAACAGTATGTTGGCCTTTGGCAGGATGGTGAGGGGCATGACGCCCTCCTCGTTGAGGCCCTCCACCTTGAAGAAGGGCTCCAGCTTGGGGTCCTTGAACGCGAATATCTGCCTCTTCTTCGGCCTCTGGAGGCTGTCCAGCCCCAGCGGGTCCAGCAGCCGCTGAGCCCACATGCCGGCGGCCACCACGGTCTTCTCGGCGAGGATCTCTCCCTTACTGGTCTCGGCTCCGACGACGGCGGTGTCCTGCCAGACGAAGGGCTCCCCGGGGAGCCCCAGCTCCTCCACGGGCTTCAGGATGAGCCTCGTGGCCTCGGTGTTGTACATGACCTCGCCGCCAAGCTTGACATACTCTTCCTCGTATGCCCTGACGAGGGCGTCGGCGTCGAGCCCACCGCACTTCTCACCGAAGACGCCGACGGCTACGTCCTCGATCCCCAGGAGCTCGGCCTCCTCGTCGTCGCCGAACTCGGGCACCAGGCACGGGACGGTTTTCTTCACCTCATCCAGCGTCAAGGCTCTCACGCTGTCCCCCCGCTTCATGATGGCTTCGATGGCGGGCTTGATGGCGTCGTACTGGCGCCGGCTGAAGAGCCAGAGGTAGCCCATGAACTCAAGCTTGACGTCGTGCCCCAGCTCCTCCTCCATGTGTTTGTAGGCGTCGATGCTGCAGTCGGCGAGCAGGTAGTTCGTTGAGCTGGTGAATATGTTGCGGAACCCTCCCTCGCTCTTGGCGCTGTTGCCCTGGCCGGGGCCGCCGCTCTTGTCGATGACCACGATCCTTTTAGACGGGTCCCTCTTCTTCATGTAGTGGGCCGAGCTTAGACCGAGTACGCCCGCCCCGATGACAAGAATATCGCACTCCATGGGTTGCATGAGATGGAACCACTCTTTTAACATTAATCGTCGGCACAAACCGGCACACAACGAGCCGCTGGTGGAGAAGGAGATGATGGTTGAGTTGTTGAAGGCAGCCGAGGACATCAAGGCGGGTAGGCTCACGGAGTACAGTGAGGGCAGATCGATTGCGGTGAACTACGACGTA
>CAYPNN010000316.1:0-2744 GCA_964412065.1 uncultured Candidatus Bathyarchaeia archaeon | reverse complement strand
GATCCACCCGTGCCCCCCGCTGTTCCACACGATGACAAGCCCCGGAGCCTCCTTCATGATCCTGCACGAGTTCTTGGACGAACCGGCCTCCTTGACTCCGTGCATATCTATGAACCTATCCAGCTCCCCGTCGAAGAAGTCGAGGAACTGGGCTTTCGCGTTTCCTGTGAGGACGGTGAACCTCCACTGCTCGCCCCGTTTAGCGCTGGGCGAGTATCTGGCCGCGTCAAGCACCTCCCTGACCAGCTCCATGGACACGGGTTCCGGTTTGTACCTCCTTATGCTCCTCCTGCCCTTTATTGCGTCTATCAGCTCCAAATCGCACACCATATAGGCATCCCACGATCTCATGTATAAGGCTGGGTGAGAGGCTTGAGGCTCCTATGCATCGGGGACAACTGCGTGGACCACTACGTGGAGCTTGGGAGGAGGTTCCCCGGCGGCAACGCCCTCAACGTCGCCGTCTACGCCTCCAGACTGCCCGGCGTCGACGCCGACTACGTCGGCGTGGTAGGCGCAGACGGCGAAAGCGACTTCATCGTCAACCAGATGCAGGCACAGGGGCTGGACGCATCGCTGCTGCTTAGGAGGGAAGGCGAGACGGCTGTCACCACGATACTCGTGATGGAAGGTGAACGCTTCTTCTCCGACTACCGTGAGGGGGTGCAGATGAACGCGGAGCTGCCCAGAGAGGGCCTCCCAGACATCTCGAGGTACGACCTCGTCCACTTCACTGTGTGGGGGTTCGGAAGGGAGCACGCCGAGTGGATTAGTGAGAGCCACGGAGTGAAGCTGAGCTGCGACTTCTCCTCCCAGCTGGACGACCCTAGGACAGAGATAATGTCCAGCTTGGACTACAGTTTCTTCTCCGGGGGCGGCCTCATCCGCGACGGCGTCGACCCGGAGCACAAGATACGGGAGCTGAAGGAGAGAACCCCTGGGCTAGTCGTCATGACGGTCGGGGAGCACGGGTCATTGGTCTACGACGGCGAGACCCTGCACCGAGGTGAGGCGCTGCCCGTGGAGGTCGTGGACACGTTGGGCGCGGGGGACGGCTATATAGCTGCCTTCCTCTGCGCCAGACTGTGGGGGGAGCCTATACAGGAAGCCATTTTAAAGGGTCATGAGGCTGCTAGGGACATCTGTACACGATTAGGTGCATGGGGCGGATAAACGTGGGTCCTGTGTTCGAGTACGGCGGGGTGAACGCCTTCTGGAGGATAGTTGACGTGCTCCAAGCCGATGGGGAGCCCCCGAAGCATCAGTGGGATGAGCTGCTGGACTCCCCTGGCTACAAGGCTTTATCCAACGAGTTCAAGCCCAGCTTCTTCAAGGAGAAGTACCGGCTAGCCTACAAGCCCTCGTCGGAGGCGGCCAGGGAGAAGGCCGTGAACATGGGCGACTGGTACGTGAAACACTACGTCGACGTGGCTGAGCGGAGACGTGAGCTGGAGGTTTGGGTGACCACCCTCGGGGAGAGGGAGGGCTTCATGGAAGGCCCTATGTCGAATGCCTGTGAATGGCTTCCATCCGACGTGGAGGGAAGCCCCGTCGTTGCTTTCGTGGTGTTCGACATGGACTCCAGGGGCTACGAGACCGTCGTGATCGACCCTCTTTTCGCCTCGAGCCTCGGAGCAGACTTCGGCCTCCTCGCCCACGAGCTGTTCCACAGCCTCGCCCGACGGTTCTACGTGTACGACCCCGAGAGGGTGGAGGACAACGACGGCGACATCATGTGGGTCCTCAGGCAGCTCAACGAGGAGGGGATAGCCGACCAGATATTTGCCCGACCGTACCCGTCGCGCGACGAACATGTCGTGGACTCCCCCTGGGCCATCCAGGAGATGGACAGACTCATACGGAGGATAGCGATCGCCGAGGACACGGGCGATCTCTCGAGTATGCTCCGCATGACCCCGCCGCGAGCGGGGCACCCGACTGGACAATACATGGCGAATACCATAATAGAGGTCTTGGGCAAGGAGAGGCTCCTAGAGACCGTCGGAGATCCGTTCGGCTTCATTAGGACGTACGACGAGGCCGCAAGGATGCAAGGGCTGAAGAGCTTCAGCCAGGAGACCCTCGGCTACATCGACGGCCTCGCCATGAAGTACGGCGGCGAATAGCTAGAACTTCACCTTGTCGTAGAACCGCCAGGCGCCCATCCTGCGGTTCCTTGCGAGGCTTAGGTAGTAGCTGAGCCACTCCAGCTCTATGAAGAGGGTGAAGGGCGTCGTCAGGTTGTCTACGTCGAGGCCCTGGCTGTCGTACTCGATGCACTTGACTCCGTTGCCCCTGTTGAACTCTATGATCGTGTCCTCGAGCCCCCGCTGGCTTCCTCTGCCGCGGAGGAATATGGCTGCCGTTCCCTCTGTGAACAGCTCCAGGGCGCCGTGCCTGAACTCGCTGTAGTCGACGGCGGTGCCGTGGACCCAGCACATCTCCATCAACGTGCAGAAGCCGTACTGGTAGGCTAGGCCCCAGTTTATTCCGCCGCCCAGCATGAACATCTCGTCATGGTCTTTGAGTTCGAGGCCGTGCCTCCTCGCGGTTTCCTTGGCCTTGGGGATCATCCTAGGCAGTATCTCGGGCAGCCTGGTGACGGTGTCCATCATCCTTTCGCCAACCTCGTAGCCCTTCTCCCTGAGTATCGAGCCGAACAGTATGTACAGGCTGCCCAGCTTGCCCAGGGTGACGCCGCGGGCGTCCCACCCGAACCCCCGGGATGCCTTGCCGTTGATCAT
>CAYPNN010000315.1:0-2749 GCA_964412065.1 uncultured Candidatus Bathyarchaeia archaeon | reverse complement strand
AAAACGCTAAGATCTCAGGGGTCTCGGAGAAGCTCGCCTCGGTCAGGGCCGTAGACATCCCCGTCCTAGACCTGCACCAGGACAACGAGAAGACCGCCGTGGCTCTCTATGGGGAGGGGAAGAAGGCTCTCGAGGAGGACGGCGCCGAGGTACTCATCCTCGGTTGCACGGGCATGACCGGCATGGCTGAGAGGCTCAGCAAAGAGTTGGGGGTTCAAGTGATAGATCCTTTACCGACGGCCGTGAAACTGGCGGAGACGTTGGTAAGTCTCAAGCTGACGCACAGCAAGCTCGCGTTCCCCACACCAGCCGATAAAGTGAGAGTCGCCTAAACCAATCCATACTCAATTTTTTTCATAGCATGTCCTTTATCTCGTCTCAACCTTCAGGTTGGTTAGATGAATTGTGCTAATTTTTATGGGAGAAAGCTAATTTATAATGAAACGCTGTTTGGTAGATGATTGAATTGGATGCAATGAAAGCGATAATGGAGAGGAGGAGCATCAGGAGCTTCACCGATAAGCCGATATCCGACGCGGACGCGATCAAGGTACTCGACGCTGGAAGGTGGGCGCCTTCGGGAGGCAACAGGCAGCCCTGGACCTTCGTGTACGTGAACGACCCCCAGACGATAAGGATGATGAAGAACTGCTCCCCCGGGTTCTACGGGGACGCACCGGCGGCCGTCGTCATCGGTGTAGAGAGCAAGGTCTCGAGCCTGGATCTTCTCGATGTGGGTTTCGTCGCCGAGAACATGATCCTGGCCGCCAAGTCCCTGGGGATCGGGAGCTGCGCGATAGCGTCCTTCATCAAGGACTCGATAAAGATGGTGATAGACGCCCCCGAGAACTGGGAGCCGGTCCTCGTCGTCTCGTTCGGTTACCCCGACAAGACCCCCGAGCCCCCCAAGAAGAAGGCGTTCTCCGAGATCGTCCGTCTAGGCGCCTTCGATAGGAAATGGGAGACGCCGGAGGTGAGCTGAGATGGAAAAGGACCTCGATGAAAGGTTCTTCGATCTGCTAATGCGCACCCTCAACTACTCAATGGAGTTTCTGGACTCGCCGAACTACGCCTCCCTCCGGTTCATGGACCTCTTCGGCAGCCTCCTCGATCTCCAGCCTCTCATGGGAGAGTCTGCCAGAGACGAGTTCTACGAGGGGCTGAGGCAGAAGCTGAGGGACAGGAGGGTGATGTCTGACCGAGGGACGAGGTCGAAAAAGCTCACCGATCTGCTGCGGCTCTTCGTGGAGGAATGGAAGAGCAAACCGAATGCCTGACAGCGATACGAGGAGGAACCAGAGGTCAGCTATAGACGGGTTCTCAGATAATTTTTCAAGTCTCTTAAGATAGTAACTAAGATGAGGGTGGCGGATTGACGAGAGGTCAACTCAACACGGTGATAGTCGCGGTGCTGTTACTCATCGGCATCTCGATCAACGTCATCCGGTTCTTCCCCGACATCGGTAAAGGGAAACCGTCGTTCGAGGTCACGGATGTTAGGACCTTCAACGACCTGGAGCCAGTGACTATCGTCCACTACGTGCTCAGAAACGTCGGGAAGGCTGAGGCCTTCGATGTGCTCACGTCCGTCTCCAACAAGACGGGGAACGAGTCGCTGCCGGCTTTCTTCGATGAGATACCGGTCGGGGGCGGGGTGTCTGTGAACAGGCGGCTCCCTCAAGGCCGATACTCGGAGCTCACAGTCAGGGTTCTCCACAGAGACGCTAAAAAGGTCGAGGAATTCGTCGTGGAACCCGATACGGAGGCGAACCCGATGTCAGAGCCGGATTTCATCGCCTACAACCTGACGCTTTACAGCGTCATCGACGACAACATGACAAAGAATATGGCTATGCTCTGGGTGATGAACATCGGAGGTTCTGCGGCCAACGGAGTCAACGTCTCCATAGACGGAGGCGGGGGCACCACGTTATCGGTTTTGGGACCTGGGGAGAACCAGAGAATCGTCTTGGAACGAGGCGCAGCAACTTGGGACGGCGTGGACGTCACCGTGTCTTCTGATGAGGGTGCGTTGCAGGTCTACCATATCGCCGTGTACAGGCCAAGAGAGGAAACGGGGTTACCCGGCTAGAGTTGCTCCTTCCAGACCTGGAGTTTTTCGCTGTCTTTGAGGAAGTCGAAGATCTCAGGACGGTAGTTCGGGGTCACCACGAAGTTAAGCCTCTTTAGCAGGGTCTTGAAGACCGGTACGAACCTCTCCTTGGGGAAACTCAGGTTCTCCATCACGTATTTCTTGGTGGTGTAGTTGTCGAAGTTGTAGTCGGTGATCC
This sequence comes from uncultured Candidatus Bathyarchaeia archaeon, assembly GCA_964412065.1. GTDB lineage: Archaea > Thermoproteota > Bathyarchaeia > TCS64 > TCS64 > RBG-16-57-9. Next base: position 458 of record CAYPNN010000315.1, on the reverse strand, counting down.
TCATGCCGTATCTTCCGGGGTCGCCCCATATCGGGGTGCCCGGATATGGGGTGAGGAGGTTTACCTCGATCGCGTCTAGGGGTACCCTCTGGATGAGGTTGAAGGTGTTCTCTATAGTGTCTTCGTCTTCCCCGGGCGCGTCGAAGATGAAGAAACCCCCCGTGAAGAGCCCTGCCTCCTTGGCCCAGTTCACCGCGTCGCTCACGCATTCCAGGGTTATGTTCTTCCCCAGGTTCTTCAAAACCGCCTCGTCCCCGTAGTCGACGCCGTACTGCACCTCGATGCACCCTGCGCGGCGCATCTTCCTCAGCATGGGGAGGCTCACGTTGTCCACCCGAGTCTCACACCCCCAGGTTATCTTGAGACGCCTCTTGATTATCCCGTCGCAGAACTCCTCAACCCAGTCGGATCTAAAGGTGAAGGAGTCCCCGAAGAAGAAGAACTTCTCTGTGCCGTAC
>CAYPNN010000314.1:0-2787 GCA_964412065.1 uncultured Candidatus Bathyarchaeia archaeon | reverse complement strand
GACCATTGTCTACCACGTAGGCGGGTACGGGATAGACGACGGCGGCAGCATAAGGGTGGCGCGCAGAAGCGTGAGCGACGAGGAGGACCCGCAGCTCAGTGATCCCGGGAAGTCCGGGTACACAACAGCAACATCGGACAGTGATGTGAGGCTTGAGTGCTTCTTCAGCAGACGCGGACACATACGACCCTTCAGGGCTGCCCTCCAGGTGGACGTACGGGACGGAAGCCTCTACGAGGATGACACCGTCACCATCGTCTACGGGGACAGGAGCCGCGGCGGCCCCGGGCTGAGGGCCCAGACCTTCAGGGAGCAGGAGCACATGTTCAAGGTGCTTGTAGACCCCTTCGGCACAGGGAGATTCGAGGAGATCGAGGAGTCGCCTCACGTGACCATCATAGGCGGCCCCGCGGAGACGATAGAGGCGGCGGCTCCCTCGGGTGCGGGCTCGGATACGCCTTTCGACGTGGTGGTCAGGGCCCTCGACAGCTACGGCAACAGGAGCGACGGCTACAGGGGAACCGTGAGGTTCGAGGGACTGGACGTGGAGCCTTACACGTTCAACGAGGAGGACAGAGGGGCGCACCGGTTCAGCGTGGCCCTCGTCGGCGAGGGGCTGCAGACCCTGAAGATAGTTGACAGCCTCGGCCACACGGCGGAGTCCAACCCAATAACGATCCTGAAGCAGGAGCCCAGGTACAAGCTGTACTGGGGAGACATGCACGGCCAGACCAAGCAGACGGTGGGCACCGGCACCGTGGACGAGTACTTCCGATTCGTGCGCGACGTGGCTAACATGGACTTCGGCGGCTGGCAGGGCAACGACTTCCAGATCACCAAGGAGCTCTGGGAGGAGGTGAAGGAGAAGACCAAGAGGTACAGCGAGCCGGGTAAGTTTCTGCTGTTCCTTGGCTACGAGTGGAGCGGCCTCACCCCCGCCGGGGGAGACCACAACATCTACTTCCTGAGCGACGACGGGCCCCTCCACCGCAGCGACCACTGGCTCATCGACGACAGGAGCGACGAGGAAACCGACAGGTACCCGATAAGCAGGCTTTGGGAGGAGTTCAGGGGCAGGAGGGACGTCATGGCCGTGGCCCACGTAGGGGGCCGCCACGCCAACCTGGGCTACTGGACCCCCGAGAGGGTGCCGCTCATCGAGGTCCACAGCCACCACGGGACCTTCGAGTGGTTCCTCGAGGAAGCCCTGACCCGTGGACTCAAGGTGGGGTTCATCGCCGCGAGCGACGACCACACGTGCAGACCCGGCCTGACACTCACCTCCGAGAACTTCACCACGAGGGGAGGGTACACGGCGGTCTACGCTGAGAGCCTCTCCAAGGAGGCGCTCTGGGAGGCCTTCTGGTCGAGGCGGACGTACGGAACCACCGGTGAGAGGATCATACTCGACTTCAAGGTGGACGAGCACATGATGGGGGGGGAGTACGAGGCGGAGGCGGCTCCAGCCATCAGCGTCAAAGTGAATGGGACGAAGCCGCTGCACGCCGTGGAGGTCATGAGGGGGACCGAGACCATCTACAGGCACCCCTTCGCCGCCCCTGAGGGAGACGACAGGCTGATAAAGGTCGAGTGGATGGGCGCCCGCGTGAGAAGCAGACCCAAACGGGTGAACTGGGACGGCGGCATCAGCATCGACAAAGGCAGGATACTGTCTTACAGCGGGTACGCTTTCGACTACCTGGATCAGGGAGTGAGGCAGGTGACCGACCGGCGGCTGGAGTGGACCAGCACCACCGGCGGAGACCCGGACGGAGTCGTGATGAAGCTGGACGCCCCACCCGACGCCGAGGCCGCCTTCTACAGCGAGCCCGTAAGCTTCACCTTCCAGCCGGCCGATGTCGGGTACGAGCCCACGGTGATCGAGGTCGGACCCGTCAACAGACGGGTGAAGGTACAGGCGATCACCGACAAGCCGCTACCCAAAGACCTAGAGTTCAACATAATCGACGAGTGCATCGAGGAGGGCGTGAACCCCTACTGGGTGAAGGTGACCCAGTGCGACGGCTCCATGGCGTGGTGCAGCCCCGTCTACGCCGCGTACACCCCCTAGTTTATTTCTTCATGCAATTTTGCAGCCTCGCGTAAGGCAAACGCTATAGCGTAAGCACCTCTGCGTTAACCCATAAGGTGAGCCGATGATAGAGAGGGCGTTGATAAGCGTCTACGACAAGAGCGGCCTGGAGGAGCTGGTGGAGGCGTTAGCCGTCTACGGCGTCGAGATAATCTCCAGCGGGGGCACCGCCAGACGCATCAGGGATATAGGGTGCGAGAGGCTGGTGGAGGTGAGCGACTACACGGGGCACCCCGAGAGCCCCGGCGGCCTGGTCAAGACCCTGCACCCCAGGGTCCACGGCGGCCTCCTCCTCGACAGGAGCCGCCCCGACCACGGGAGGTGGATGGAGGAGAACGGCGTGGAGCCCATCGACTTGGTGGTCTGCAACCTCTACCCCTTCGAGAAGGTGGTCGCCGGGGGAGCAGACCTCGCCGAGGCCGCCGACAACATAGACATAGGCGGACCCGCCATGACCCGGTCAGCCGCCAAGGCGGCGCTGCTATACGACAAAGCCTGCATAGTGACCGACCCGTCCCAGTACCCCGAGGTCGTGAAGACCCTGAAGAGGAACAGGGGAGAGCTCACCACCGAGCTGAGACGGAGGTACGCCCACCTCGCGTTCAAGCGGACGGCGGGCTACGACTCCGCCATCGTAAGCTACCTGGAGGAGAACCTATGAGCAAACCAGAGTCCATGAGGAGGAAGTACAGGAC
>CAYPNN010000313.1:0-2787 GCA_964412065.1 uncultured Candidatus Bathyarchaeia archaeon | reverse complement strand
GGCTATACCGGACGGGTACCCTCCACGATCTGGGCTACATCCACTGCTCCTACCCGCATCAGATCATCGAGGTGGCGAACTCGGTTTACAGGGGGCAGCGAGGCCTGGTTCTCCTCCACGTCGACCCCGATAGGCTGGACTCTCGGGTGGTCGAGGAGGATGGGGGCGGCGGTGAGCTGTATCCCCACGTCTATGGGCCCATCAACGTGGGCGCCGTCGTGAAGGTGGAGAGCCTCGAGCCCGGTGAGGACGGCTTCTTCACCCTCCCCGACCTTAATGATTCTTAAGCAGGCGCGTCTATGCGTTTCTGGTGTCGGCTTGTCTGAGGGCAGCATGAAGAAGATGGGTGAGCTCCTGCGGCAGGGGGCGCGTATGCTGAGCGACACGTGCCCCGAGTGCGGGACGCCTCTGTTTCAGCTGAGGAACGGCGACACCATATGCCCCATGTGTAACAGGCCGGTCAGGTACGTTAAAGGCGACGCCGACCCGCAGGCCGAGGCTCACAGGGAGAGGCTCGAAGAGTCTCTGAGGAGGAAGATCGACGAGGTCCAGAAGAGGCTAGACGAGGCCGATGACCCTGCGCTGATGGTTGAGCTCACGGACACCCTGATGAAGCTCATGGATGCCCTCGACAGGGCGAAGAAGCTGGGCGCCTAGAGCAGCGTAATGACCGAGACCCCGGCGACGATGACGAGGCAGCCCGCCATGATCCTGGGCGTTATCCTCTCGACGTCCCTGAGGAAGAGCGCGCTGAGGAGCAGCCCGAACAGGGAGTTTGCCCCGATTATGGCTGAGACGACCGAGACGGAGCCGCTCTGGGTGGCTATGAACATGCTTATCCACGCGACGCTGTTGGAGACGCCCGCAGCCACGAAGTAGGGTAGTGAGCCCCTCGTGAGCCTGAGGTCTCCCTGCCTGTTCATCAGCCTCAGCACGAACGGGTAGGTGACGAGGCTCGCGAGCGCCCCCACGACTGCGCCCAGCACAGGCTCCGGCAGCATGGTGAGGGCCGCCTTCCTTATGATGCTGGAGAGGGCGTAGAGGCTCGCGGCCACCAAAGGGATGACGAGGTCGCCTTTCTTCACGCCGTCCTCTCCGCCCCAGCCGCTGATGAACGCGATGCCGGCGACCACGAGCACGGTGCCCGCCACGGTGCTCGCCTCCACGGCCTCACCTATGAGGATGGACGCGAAGACGATGGTGAACAGCGGGTTGGTGCCGCTCAGCGACGTGCTTATGGGCACCCCCAGCCTGTCGATGCTCATGTAGTTGAGGGTCCTGCCCATCGTCGCGGCCAACAGCCCGGCTACGACGAAGTAGCCGACCGCGGCCCAGCTGAGGCTCGGCGGCGACAAGACCAGCAGGAGGCTCAGGGTGATGACCTGCACCCCGCTGATGATGAGGGTGGCGGTGACGGCCGTGGACTCGCTCAGCCCTTTGCGCACGAGCACCGCCGTGAGCCCGAAGCTGAACGCAGTCACGAGGGCGTAGGCTTCCACCTGCAAACCAGATCCATCAAGCAAACATCGGGAAAGATATAAAGATCGGGATGGGTGAGACGGTCTATTCGATGAACTTGGTCAGGGACTCTGCCTTCGCGTCCCTCTCGCCTGGCTCTATGTTCATCTCCTTAAGGAGACCTGATACCTGTCTCCACACGATCTTCTCGACCTCGTCCACGGGAAGCGTCCCATCGACCCTGTAGACCTTCGTCCCTCCGGCCTGGCTGACGACGACGTTCTCGGAGCCCAGAGGCAAGTCTTGGAGGTTAAGCACCTCCAGGTAGACCATTCTGATCCTCTCCTGCTGGCTTATGTTCTCGAAGTAGGAGTGATCCTTGATGCGTACCTGGCCGTTGCTCAGCCTAGTCTGCCCGACCTCCGGCGATACGTCGAGGAAAATGACGGCGTCTGGTTCCAGCGCGAACCTGTTAATCTTCTTTATCCAGTCTAGGTCCAGCTCCTTGCCCATTCCGCGGCTCTGGTAGGCCAGCGAGCTGTACACGTACCTGTCCGACACAACCACGGCACCCTCCTCCAGCGCTGGCTTGATCTTCCTCTCCGTGTGGTCCGCCCGGTCGGCGGCGAAGAGCAGCGCCAGCGCCTCCTCCGACACCTGCTCCTCCTCCCTGAGCACCCTCTCGATGAGGCGGCCCACGGGGTACACCTTCGTCGGCTCCCGCGTAGCCACCAGCCTGTAGCCTCTCTTCTTCAGCCTCTTCGTGAGCCTCTGGAACTGCTCGGACTTGCCTGACCCGTCGATCCCCTCAATTACTATGAAGCAGCCTCTACTCATCCCGGGCTCACAGTCCCCCAGTAATGTAGTCTCCCGATATAAGGATGCAGCGGGGAGTATTAGAGATTAAAGCTTGAAACGCTCACGGTCGTAGTTGGTGAGGAACTCGGCCCCGCCGTTCTTTATCAGCACCATGTCCTCGACGCGGAGATAGTACTCGCCACTGTGCCACAGCTTGGGCTCCACGCAGAATATCATGTCGTCCACCAGCTCGTGGCTGTTCTCAGGTTTGAGCCAAGGGTCCTCGTGGACCTCGACGCCTATCTGGTGCCCCACAGTGCCGTCGGGCAGCCTGGCGCGCAGGTAGTCGCCGTAGCCCTCCCTGTCGCAGATCAGCTCTATGCTGGGGAATATCTCGTTCACCTTGTTCACCTCGTCGCCTATGTCGTCCACTGTCTCCACCACGGCCGTCTGGAGCGCCGCGTAGGCCTCCTCGACGTGCCCCTCGGGCTCGCCGTAGTAGAAGCTGCGGCCCCAGTCGCTGCAGTAGCC
>CAYPNN010000312.1:0-2805 GCA_964412065.1 uncultured Candidatus Bathyarchaeia archaeon | reverse complement strand
CCTCCAGGGTCGGCGTGGCTTTGAAGTCATGGTGTGACAGGATGCACCTGGAGCCCGCGTCGTGCACACGCTTGACGGCGTCGCCGGAGCCTGGGGACGCCAACTCCACGTCGGCGTACTCGAACCCGGCTTCACACGCCTCGTACAGCGTCCCGAGTCTACCCTCCTCGGCTTCCTTCGAGAGCCCTCCCTGGCACGCCGGGCGGTTGGTGGCTATCAGCTTCGCATCTGTCACGTCCCTGATCCGGCTAGGGTCTATGGGCTCGACGCCGTAGTCGAACCTGATCTCTATCAGGTCTGGAGACGAGAGCTCCCGGACCCGGGTCATGGTTTGCTCAGTGTCGCGGCAGGTCAACGCGACGCATATGAGCGGCTTCACGTGACCGCCTCCAGGGTCTCCACCAGCTTGGACTCCTCTACCGTCCTCAGGGTGGGTGGGCTTCCTATCCCCGTGGGCAGTATCATCCTGATCCTGCCCTCTTCCGACTTCTTGTCCCGCCTCATGTACCGGATCAGCTCGTCCGCCTCTAGGGCGGGCAGCTTGGTGGGGAGTCCGATGTCCTCCAGGACGCGTCTCTGTGCCTGGGCTTCCTCTGGGTCCATTAACCCCATCCTGACGGCTAGGTCGGCGGCGTACACCATCCCGATGGACACCGCCTCGCCGTGCCTGAGCCTCGGGCTCGCCAGCCTCTCGGCGGCGTGGCCCAGGGTGTGCCCGTAGTTGAGCGCGGCCCTGAAGCCCTTTTCGTCTCGTTCGTCCTTCTCCACGTACCTCGCCTTGATGTACGCGTTTCTCCCGATGATGTGGCTCATACACCCCTCGTCGAGCCCCAGGAGGCGTTTCGTGTTCTCCTCTACGTATCTGAACAGGGCCTCGTCGGCTATCACGCCGTGCTTAACCACCTCCGCCAGCCCCGATCTGACCTCCCTGAGGGGTAGGCTACGCAGGAGGAGGGGGTCGGCGACCACCGCGACGGGCTGATGGAAGCATCCTATCATGTTCTTCCCCTTGACGTGGTTCACGGCGGTCTTGCCGCCTATGCTGCTGTCCACCATGCCTAGAAGAGTCGTCGGCACCTGGACCACGGCGACGCCCCTCATGTATATGGAGGCCGCGAACCCGGCGAGGTCGCCCACGGCTCCGCCTCCCAGCGCGATGACTACGCCATTCCTGTCTAGGCCTGCGTCTAGGAAGCCGCCTAAGAGGGTGCCTATGTTCTCCCATTCCTTCGCATCCTCGCCGTCAGGGACGATGAAGGTCCTAGGGTTTGAGCCCCCTACGCCAGCAGCCACAGCCTCCCCGTAGAGCCTGTAGATGGGCTCGGAGGTGACCACGACGCAGCCAGTCGCCTCCGGCTTGGACGCGGCGACGATCTCCCCGAGCCTACCCGACAGCCCTGCCCCCACGTAAATTTGGTAGCCTCGGTCGCCGAGCCTCACCTCCGTGGCCGCGTACTCTGCTAGGCTCATACTAGACGCTTCTCCCCAACGCTTTGGCGACTTTTCCTATTTGGTTCATGAGCTCCATGAACTCCGCCGGCCTGAGGCTCTGGGCTCCGTCGCTTAAAGCCTCCTCTGGGTGTGGGTGCACCTCCACCATGACGCCGTCTGCGCCTGCCGCCACACCCGCAGACGCCATCGGGGTCACGAGGCTTCTCACGCCTGTGCCGTGGCTGGGGTCGATGATCACCGGCAGGTGGCTCGACTGGTGTATCACCGGCACGGCGGAGACGTCCAGGGTGTTCCTCGTGACCTTGCTGAAGCCCCTGATGCCCCTCTCGCAGAGCATGACGCCCCGGTTTCCCTCGTTGAGTATGTACTCTGCGCAGCCCAGCCACTCCTCCACGGTGGCGGCCATCCCCCTCTTGAGGAGCACGGGCTTCTCAGACGCTCCTACCCTGCGCAGCAGGGCGTAGTTCTGCATGTTCCTGGCGCCTATCTGGAGCACATCCGCGTAGCTCTCCACCAGCTCCACGTCGCCGGGGGTGAGCACCTCGGTCACCACCGGAAGCCCGGTCTCTTTCCGCGCCTCCGCCAGCATCTCCAGCCCCTCCTCGCCGAGCCCCTGGAAGCTGTAGGGCAGGGTCCGGGGCTTGAACGCCCCGCCTCTCAGCATGTGGCAACCCGCCTCTTTCACTATCCTCGCCGTCTCCATGAGCTGGTCCCTAGACTCTACGCTGCAGGGCCCCGCTATCACTATGACCCGCTCTCCCCCTACCTTGAGGGGGCCCACCTCCACGATGGTTCTGTGGTCTGGGCTCTGCTTTGACGCTAGCCTGAGCTTGTCCGATATCTTGATGATCGTCACCTTTTCTTAGCCTCCAACACTTTGCTTGCCGCCTCTACCACCGCCGCCGGCGTCAATCCGTACCTCTCCAGCAGCCGCTGGTAGTTCCTGCTGGACATGCCGAACCTGTCCATGACCCCGACCCTTCTGAGGGGCGTGGGGTAGTTCTCGGAGAGGATCTCCGAGACGGCTCCCCCCAGCCCCCCTATTACGCTGTGCTCCTCGACGGTCACCACGGCGCCGGTCTCCTCCGCCGACTCGATCACCGCCGACGTGTCCAGCGGCTTCACGGTGTGCATGTCGACGACCTTCGCCTCCACCCCGTCCCCCCGCAGGGACTCAGCGGCTTGCAGCGCGACGTGAACCATGTTTCCGGCGGCGATGACGGCCACGTCGCTCCCCTCCGAGAGGGTCTCTGCTCTTCCGATGCTGAGCTCGACGTCGTCGGGGTAGACGGTGGGGGTCGCTCCCCTGGACAGCCTCATGTAGACGGGGCCCCTGCGGTCTATCATCTCCCC
>CAYPNN010000311.1:0-2810 GCA_964412065.1 uncultured Candidatus Bathyarchaeia archaeon | reverse complement strand
GTCCTTCGATGCGCTGCCTATGATGAACCCGATGGCCAGCCCAACCACACCGTACTTGTTGATGAAGTCGACGAACTCATCCCAGAGCCCCCGTGGCTCCGGCGGCGGGGCGGCGGGCTTCGCCGTCAACGCCTCCCTGATCTTCACGAGCTCCGCAAGGATTCTATCGTCCTCAGCCAAGTAGACACCGTGTAGCACCACGAGTCTGCTTTACTTATTGCTATGGGTCGTGGGTGAAAGCAATCTCGTATGCCTCGTACAGCGTGGTAGACTCTGTCGTGATCACGGTCTGATCCTGCAGCGTGGCTCCGTCCCACGTCGTCATCAACAGGTTGTTTGAGGAGTCCGCCGTCGCCACGATGACCTCGGGGTACTCGGCCTTCGGGTTGCTCCTCACCTGGATCCACTCATGCCTGTCGGTGACGCCACCATAGATGCTCCAGTTGTCCGTCCCCTAGGAGTTCTAACCGCTTATTTAAAAATTTGAAAAAAACGTCGTGTGAATCGATAAAAAGGTTAACCAAGTGCCTTGTGGAAGCAGTACCTCTCCACGAAAAGGTCCACGCGGCCGTCCTCGTGGACCACAAACTCCACCGGAGACTTGGCTCCATCCATCAACGTGTAGAACACAGTGGACTCCAGCGAGGGATCCTCGGGGATCAGGGGCTGAAGCGTCTCGGCGAACGGCGTCTTACTCTCCAGGTAAAGCATCCCAGCCTTCTTCACCACACGCACACGCTCGATTCCTTTATAGATCTCGTACGTCCCCGTCAGCCGATCCATGCGCTGTTTGATGGCCAGCCTCGGGACGGCCTCGTACGGGTCCATGCCCAGCAGCACAGCGAACACGCCCTCCGCTATGTCCTCGTAGGGCAGGCTCGCGCTGTTGCCCATCATTATGGCCCCCATCTCGGCGTCCGGCAGGAAAGCCATGTACGCCGTGGAGACCAGTATGCTGCCGCCGTGGCTCACCATCTTGTGCCCAAGGAAGTCCGGCGTGATCCCCAATCCGTACCCGTAGCCGTGCTCGCCGTAGTAGCCGTCCGGTCGACGGATGTATAGCGTCTGCATCTTCTCGAACGACTCGCTGCTGGCGAGCCTCCCGCCTGGGTAGGCGCCCTTCTCCATCTGGGCGTTCAGGTACTTCGCCATCTCGTTCACGCTGCTGGCTATGCCCCCCGCCGCCGCGATGAAGCTGAAGCCGGGGTTGTCGTCGGGGTTGGGGTATGGGAACCTGCTGGGCTCCACTGTTCCGTCCGGCTTCTTCCAGTGAGGCACTATGTGGTCGGCGTCGGCGTCGAACTCGGCGGTGTCGAGGGTCGACCGCGTCATGCCGAGGGCTCAAGTATCTTCTCCTTGATGTACCTGTGGAAAGGCATCCCGGACTTCTCCTGGATCACGTTGCCCAGCATCCTCCAAGCCGCGTTGTGGTAGAAGAACCTCTCGCCGGGAGGCGCCACCAGCTCGTCCTGCGCCCCGTTAACGAGCCTGTAGAAGTCCTCCGCGCTGCCCCAGGGGATGCCCGTGTCGGCGCCGACGCCCCTGTAGAGGGCTACGCTGGACGTCGCCAGGCTCGGCAGCCCCAGGCTGTGGGTGAGCAGGTGACGTATCCTGATGGGGTTCCCCGGTAGCCCCAGCTTGAAGGGGATGTGCTCCTTGACGGGGTCCTCGACGCTCAGCTTGCCCTGCTCGACTAGCTGCATGACACCTATGGCTACGAAGCTCTTGGTGATGCTGCCGATGCCGTAGAGGGTGTCCGGCGTGGCTGGGAGGTTCCTCTGGGGGTCGCGGGCCCCGAAGCCCTGAGAGTACAGGGTCTCTCCCTCCCTCACCACGGCCACGCTGAACCCGGGCATCTTCCCCTCCTGCATGTACTTGGGGACTATGTGCTCTATCCAGTCCCTCAGCTCAAACTTATCTTCGCTGGTCAAGCCTATCGCTGAAAAATCTTGCTCACAGCGTATAAAACATATGCCAGAAAACGTCGGATAGAAAAATGGAGGCTACGCCAACGCCTTGATTAGGTCGGCCTCGCTGAGGGTGCCGACTATCCCCTCGTCGCCGACGATGAGTATGTGGTCCACGCCGCCGATGGCCATCACCCTTATGGCGTCCGCCGCCTTGTCTTCCTCGCCGAGGACGATGCATATGTTGGGGCCTGTCAGCCCGCACGCGTGCATGAACTCCATGGCGGACGGCGCCCTCGTCAGCTCCGCGACCCTCATGTCCCGGACCTCCATTGGAATCTCCTCCAACATGTTCTTGCCAAGCACGTAGCTCCTCATCGCGAAGAATACGTCCTCGGCGGTCACCAGCCCCCTCACCACGTCCTCTTCCATCACGACGACGACGTCCTTACCCTTCTCCACCATCTTCTTCGACACCGAGGCCAGGTTCTCGGAGGGCTTCACCGTGAGCGGGTCCTTCTTCATGAGGTCCTTGATCTTCATCTCTAGGTTCAATTCGAAACCACATGATGCTCAGTGAGCCAAAGTTAAAAAATCTTAACCAGTGTCGAGGGGTTTCGAGTGTTCCAGCGTCTCGGGGACCATGAAGTGCAGGATTGGTATCCTGAAAACCATGTCCACGATGAGCGGTACGACGAATATGAGTGCCGGGTAGCTGCTGTTGTAGAGGTATCCTCCCAGGATGGGCGCCCCCACCCTCACGAGGGCGCTGAACGTGTTGCTGATCCCCAGCCACCTGCCTCTCTGCTCGGGTGGGACCAGCTCCATTATGAGCGTCTGGTAGGCGCTGCTGCTCAGCGCGAGCCCCCGCAGGAACCAAGCCGGAAGCAGCCAGTACGGGTG
>CAYPNN010000310.1:0-2817 GCA_964412065.1 uncultured Candidatus Bathyarchaeia archaeon | reverse complement strand
CGGGGCTGCCCCAGCCCTCCGCGGACTCCGTCAATGCGTCCTGGTCGGCTGGGCTGTACTCGGCCTCGAACACGATCACCCTCACATCGTTGACGAGCCTGGGGCTGCCCTTGATGGACTCCTTGACCTGGATCTCCAGGATGTTCGCGGCCTCCCCGTCGCTGCCATCGCTGACAGCCTCGCCGCAGCTGAAGGCCCCGTACTTCTTGAAGCGGAGCGTGCCGCCGGGGTCTACGTAGAAGTTGGCGCCGGTCTCGCCGCTGCTGAAGGTGGCGGTCTCGGCGAGCTTCTCGAGGAGCGCCCAGACTCCCTCCTGGTTGAACTTGTTGACGATGGACCTATTCGTGGTGTCCTTGTCCTGGTAAAACTCGTCTCCCGCCTGGTCCATGACGTCGTCGACGATGGTGCTGATCTGGGTGGCTGATGTGTACTCCTCGGTGAAGGTGCGCTCGTGGAGGATCTCGCCCAGGTCCTCGCAGACCAGCTGCACCACCGGCTCGTCGGGCTCGCCGAGGGCCACCCTGTCGATGACCCTCGCAGTGATCAGCTTGTAGACCAGAGTCTCGGACTCGGCGCCGAGGTACACCATGACTATGTTGCCTGCGCCGACCCGGGCTGCTCCGCTCAGCGGCTCGTACTGGTTGAGCCTGTACGCCTCGTCGACGGTGAGGGCTCGGGAGACCACGAGGGGCTCGTCCACGTAGCATGTCGTGTAGCTGCTGTACCCGCCGCCGGTGTGGACGCAGCCGAAGGTGAGATCGTGGGCGTCCAGGGTTATGGCACCCAGCGTACCCGTGGCTCCGCCGTCCAGCTCGCCGTCGACGTAGAGCGCGATCTCGTTGACCCCCGGGTCAACTACGCCCACGACGTGGTGCCAGCCGCCGTCGGCGACCGTCTTGGACGACGTGTACTGCCTGACGTTGGCGGCGTCGTCCTTGACGTACAGCCTCAGCTTGTCGCTGCTCCAGTTGAACTGTATCCGGTTCCAGTCGGCGCCTATGGTCTTCCCGAACCCGCAGACGACGCCGGAGGCGCCGGCGCTGGCCTTCACCCAGAACGCTATGCTGAGGGCGCCCGTGGCCGCCACGGTGGTCATGAACCCGGTGTCGAGGCGGCAGCTGCCCCCCGCCAAGAAACGGAGGCAGTGGCCGTAGACGCCTCCGCTGTTCCACGTCGCGTTCACTATGCCGCTCCGGTGCCTGTTCCTGCTCAGGTCGTAGGCCTTTGTTCCCAGGTTCTCGTCGAGGCTGTACCTTCTCTCGGTGACGCCGAGCAGCTGATCGTTGAGGTTGGTGAGCCTGAGGCCGCATACAGCCGACGTGGTCACCAGGTCGGCGACGAGCTCCATGACCTCCTCGGGGATCAGCGGCGGGTTCCTGAGCACCGCAGCGTAATCATAATCGATCATGGCGGTCTGGTTAGGCGTGCTGCTCCGCGCGTACAGCTGCAGGTACCTGACGGTCTTCCCCGCCGCGAGCTGCAGCATCTTGGCCTCGAAGCCGCTCGGCGCATTGGTCCAGCCTGAGCTCGTCGATGAGGCGTCCGTGTACTCGACCTCCACCTTGTACTGGGGCGTGGTGCCGCGGCCCCTGAGGCGAGCCCTGAACAGAGGGTAGTCGTCGCTGTCCAGGCTGAGGCCGCTGATGTCTCGCCTCCAGCCAGCGCCGTTCACGGCGCCTCCCTCGGTGACCGTCATGATCGCGTAGTCGCCAGAGGCGTCGCCGGCGTTCTCGAAGCTCTCCGAGGCCGCGGACTGGAACTTGACCCAGAGGCTGCTCCTGAAGCAGTCGTCCAGGAACCCGGGCTCCTCGTAGATCTCCAGGTGGCTCCTGGCCCAGCCAGGCGTCGGCACTAGCCGCACCTCCCCTCGGTCAGCACGGCTGAACCTCCCCGTCGACGACATGGTAGTGGGCGCCGCACCCGGGCTCGGGGCATACGACGCTGGGCGTTATCGTCGCCAACCCGTCCTTCACCTTGACGTCGTGGCTCAGGAACGCGACGAGGCCGCACGCGGGGCACCCCATGAGCCAGTGCTCCGAGTCCTCCGAGGGCTTCCATAGCTCGCCGTACGCCGGCGTCCTCCATCTCCTCCGCGGCGCCACCACGGTGACCCTGAGGACCCGATACTCTGGCACTAGCCGCCCCTCCTCATCTTCTCTGTGAGCCTGGGCCCCAGCTCCTCCAGCCACCTGTCCACCTCAAGCGGGCTCCGCGGCTGCTTCTCGAACGTGACGAAGATGGGGCCGTAGCTGTAGCTCTGACGCGCCGGGACGACGCGCTCCCTCTTGTGGAGGAGGTAGATGCCTGTCTCGGGCACCACGCCTCCCGCCTGCATGCTCCTTATCCTGGAGTAGACGAGGGCGCCGGCAGCCAGCGCCAGGGGTATCACCCACCAGTTCCCCGTCAGCGTGGCGAGTATCGCCTGGGCGGACGCGGCGGCGCCAGTCGAGTCCTTGAGCATCTTCGTGAGCTGGGTGAGGTTGCGGACCACCTGGATCATGTTCAGGAACCCGTACAGCAGCGCCGTCGGGTTCAGGTCGGTGACGGCCCTGGTAGTCTGGGTTATGGCGAGGCGGGCGGCGTTGAACGCCCTCACAGACATGAGCATCGTCGGCAGGCTGCTGCTGCTCATGGCCTGGGCGTTCTGCAGCGACGCCGCCGCCTGGTCAGCGCTCGCGCTCGCGGAGCTGGCCGCCGCCTGGGCCTCACCGAGGCCCGTCACCTGGACGTTGTACTCCAGGTCGACGCGGTCAGACACTAGGCCACCCCCGCCGCCCTGTGGAGAATCTCGTGGCCCGTGGCCATCCGTTCGGCGAG
>CAYPNN010000309.1:736-2819 GCA_964412065.1 uncultured Candidatus Bathyarchaeia archaeon | reverse complement strand
GGGATCCACCCAGGGAGTGGCTACGTCCAGGAGATCAGGGACGGCGTTCAGCCACGACGCCCTGACGAAGATGAAGCTGCCGCCCCAAGCGATCTTCGTGAATACGCCGAAGAAAAGCTCGACGGGGTAGAAGATGGCTAAGGTGGACAGGTTGTAGAGCACGTGGCATATGGTCACGTTGAACGCGGCCTCGCTCTCTCTCCCTTTCAGCCTCTCGAGGACCGAGATGAGGAACGGCGTGACGGTTGTACCCATCTCCGCGCCTATCACGGTGGCTACCGCCAGCGAGATGGGCAACACGCCGCTGGATGTAAACGCAACCACAATGGAGTCGAATGCTCCCGAGCTGTGCAGCAACGCTGTGGAGATCCAGCCGGCGAACACGGCGCTCGTCGTGTCCCTGATCAGTAGCACGATCTTCTCCGCAAGGGCTTCACCCATGATGGTGGCGGCCGACTTGATCAGGACGATGGCTGAGACGAAGAAGTACAGCGCAGTCAACGAGCCTATGATGTTTCTTGTGTTTGATCCCAACTAGGGGAGATTACATAGGGGTATGGATAAAAAAATAGAGTATGTAGTTTCTATAGCCTATATAGAGGGTTCATGGAAGAACCTAGAACGCTCTTATCGCGATGGCTCGGGCTATGTCCGCCGTGTTCTCGCACCAGTCCGCCACCATCTCGACGGCGTCCATGAACTCGTTCAACAGGATCGACGCGCCGCGGGTCATGCCCAGGTCATCGATCTCAGCCATTATCTGCCTCGACTCCGCGTAGAGATCGTCCACGTCCTCCTCCAGAAGCTCCACCTGATCCGCGAGCTCCAGTGCCTTCTTCGGGTTCCCCGAGAGCGCGTGGATGCACTCGGCCAAGACTCTTACGCAGCTGTAGTTCTCCTGGCACATGTCCTCTATCGACTTCCTCAGCTCCTCGGGGAGCCTCTCGAAGGGGATTATCACGAGTATCCTGCCGGCCTCCCTAGCCCAGTCGGCGATCCAGTCCACCGCACGCACGAGCTCCATGAGGTCGTCCCTCTCGGAGGGGTAAAGTTCTCTCTGCGAGAGCTCCGTGACCATGTCGCGCCGGATCTGGTCGGCCTTCATCTCCATCTCTGAGATTCTCTCGTAGAACTCGTTCTTGGACTCGGGCGCGTCGCCGACGCTTCTCACCATCTCGTAGAGCTCCTTGACTGCCTGAGTGGTCAAGTCTAGGTGGTTGTGGGTCATCTCTAGGACAGTCACGTTTCTCTTGTCTCCTAACCATCTCAGTATCCTTTCACTCAAGCCCAGCCCTCCATCATCATCTTCAACATTTCATCTCCTAAGATAAGTATATCACCAGAATCGGTATCAGGAAGAACACACCCACTACCCAGGCCAGGAGGACGTAAGCCGCGTTCTTATTCTGTGCTATCTTTCCTCCAAGCCATTCAGCTATCGTCACGGGCAAGAACCGCAGAGGCGAAATCAGCCAGATAGTCAAAGCCAGGATGTTTAACAAGACGTGTGCCGAGCCCAGGATCATACCGACCACGCCGCCAGCGACGTATCCGTAGATCTGGCTGAGGTCAACCGTCGTCGCCATGTTGCATCCCACAAGGTACGGGTACGCCTTCCTCAGGTCCACCACCTTCGTTGCCAAGAACGGGATAACGAGGGAGGACCCTATGCTGCTGCTACCCACCATGAACGTTATGCCGAAACCCGTGGCGAAGCCCCTGTACGGGTTTCCGAAGGCTGCCTTCACCTTGTCCTCCCACTCCATGTCTATGATCTTCTCAAGCCCCTTCGTGATCATGCCCATCGCGACAATAATGAAGCCGAACCACACGAGGAACAGGAGTACACCACCGAACCTGTCGCCCAGGAACCCGACGGCCAACGCCTTCGTGGGCTCGATCTGGGGATCGTCGATTACTATGTCGATGATGGTCTTATCGAAGGCGGTGAAAAACCCCTCCATCTTCAGAACCTCGGTGTAGAAGCTGCCCAGCCTGAGCACCGTCTTGCTGAGGAACCCTGTTGTGAGCTCCAGTGTGAAGAAGATGGTGATGGTCAGCGCCTCGTAGACGTCGTCGACGA
>CAYPNN010000309.1:0-726 GCA_964412065.1 uncultured Candidatus Bathyarchaeia archaeon | reverse complement strand
CGGGATCGTGTCCTTGAACTCCTTCATGGTCATCCCCCGCTGGACCCCGAAGGCGACTATCGTGTTGGTGATAGTGGTCCCTATGTTCGCCCCAAGGATCATGGGTACCGCGAACTGTACGGCGGTCTCAAGCGGCAGACCGCTAGCCACCATCCCCGACATGGAGACCATGGTCGCTGCCACGACGGCGCTGCTGCTCTGGACGAGCGCCGTGCTCAGCATCCCCAACGCGAGCCCGGTCATGGGCGCCGTGCTCGAGCCGATCATGCCCAGGATGCTTGTCTGCCACTCCGCGAAGATCAGCTTGAAGCCGCTCTTGACGCCTTCGAGGCTGGCGATGAAGAGATACACGCTGAGAGCCAATCTCAACGCGAGTCGCACCCTGTCGTTATTCAGGATAGGAACGCCGTCGATGAGCGACCCCTTTTTAGACAAAAATTCCCCTCAGCACTCCGCGGCATCCCGTGAACCCAATAAGGGGGGTATTCATGATCGCTTATCACAACAAGTGATCTAGATAAAAGATTAAGTGCTATAGAATATATTGAGAAATATAGACTCTATAGTTTAAATATTTAGACAACAACCGATGCTTTAGAGCTATTTAGAATCAATGAGCCTATTCGATGAGGGAGAAAGGGTCGTAGCCGATGCCGCGTATCATGTTCCACAGCAGCGACAGCGGCAGACCCACGACGTTGTGGAAGCAGCCGACGACCCTGTCGA
>CAYPNN010000308.1:1811-2848 GCA_964412065.1 uncultured Candidatus Bathyarchaeia archaeon | reverse complement strand
ATGTACCTCCAGGATGGTGAGTACGGCGGCGAGGCTATTCTCGGCGAGGACCTTTTGAAGGAGATGTTCAAGCCACACACGAGGCGCCCCGACAACGTGTTCGGGAGAAACGCGTACGGCTACGGCTGGGGCGTCATGGAGTTCCTGGGGCACGAGCTGGTAGTTCACACGGGCTCCACGGGCGTTTCCGCCGCCTTCCAGGGGTTCATCCCCGACCTCGGCGTGGGTGTGGCCTACCTGAGCAACACGGGGTACTGGGGCAGCTCCATACCCCACGCGGCCTTGGCGCTGCTAATGGACAGGGACCCGCTTGATGACGTGCCGTACCTCGCCCAGTGGGAGCACTGGAAGAGGCTGACGGGCACCTACTCGTCGTACCGGGACGTCTTCGAGGTGGAGGTGGAGCAGAAGGGAGCCACGCTGGTGGGCACGGCTGAGAGCAGGTGGGGCGACCAGACGGTGCCGTTGATACCCGTCTCGGATGATCCCTGCTGCAACGAGTTCTGGGTGTACGGCAACGAGGCGGGGAGGATTAAGGTCTGGTTCGAGCTCGACGAGGGGGAGTCCAGGCTGTACTACGAGAGGTGGGTCCTCAGGAGGCCCCTCTAGAAGTCTTTTAACAGGGTGACGCCGTTCGTGTCGTCCCTGTACTGTATGAGTTCGCCGCCGTACAGGTAGAACACTAGGTCCAGGTCGGCCTCCCTGACGACCTTGCAGTCCAGCTCCGCGCCGTCGTGTCTCACCGTGGAGGTATCGTGGTCCACCGTCAGGGTCAGCCTCACCGCAGCCACCAGCTGGGGGATGAACGCGTCGACCACGTACCTCTTCCCAGGCACGAGCGTGCTGGACTGGAACAGGATCTCCCAGTACCCTGGCATCTGGTTCTCGATCAACAGCGTTCCCTCGGCCACCTGCTCGGTGAGCTCCATGACGTCGCCGTCGGAGTGTATGGTGACCTCGACCTCGCCTTGGCTGAAGGCGGCGTATAGACGGGTGCGTTTGTCTTCCTCCGTCGCGTTGAACGAGTACCTCAGGGG
>CAYPNN010000308.1:0-1801 GCA_964412065.1 uncultured Candidatus Bathyarchaeia archaeon | reverse complement strand
CTGTAGAGGTGGTCGAAGACGCACTCGCCCCGGAGCAGCAGGCTCTCACCCTCGTACGTGATTTCCGTCGTGGAGACCATGGTGTACTCGGCTGATGCTCCCACGCCCATACGGCCTGCGATGACGTAGCTGTGGGTGCCTACCTGCTGACCCTCCCTGTAGAACAGGTACACGTGTTCTATCCCGAGTTGGAGGTCGGGGAGGGTTATCTCGATCGGTGTCTCCGGGTACAGCCTGTTGAGGTAGAGCTCGACGAGGACGGACGCCCCGATTATGAGCACCATGCCTGCCACTATCCACTGGCGCCTCAACCCGGTTCAATGATATTGGAGGCTGCCCGTGTTTAAAGGTGAGCCGGCTGGGTTTCGGTGGACAGGGAAAAGGGTTTAGGTGGAGTAGGTCTGGAGGGCGTTCCTCAGGTTGTCGCCGGCTATCGCCAGCTTGATCTTTAGGAAGTCGAGCTCCTTCCAGTACCGCTCCCTGAGCTCTAGCCGGTTCTCCACCATCATGCTTGTGTTGGCGGGGTGGGGGCTCCCCGGGCTCCTGAGGTTGTTCAGGGCCTTCAGGGGATCGCTGATCTTCTCGGCGATGCCGCCGCTCACCTTGACGTCCTTGCCGAACAGCTTCTTCGCCGCCTTCTGGACGTCGTCTGGCTTTAGTTGCTCCAGGGTCCGGCCGTCGGCTATGAGGGTGTTCACCACCTCCGCCGTTACCTTGTAGGCCTCGCGGAAGCTGAGCCCCTCCTCGGCCAGCACCTCGGCGAGCTGCACGGCGTATATGAAGCTGCCCCTGGTCTGGGCCAGCATGGCGTCCTCGTTGACCCTCATGGTCTTCACGGCGCCGTCGAGGACCTCGACGCTGGTCTTGGCGGTGTCGAAGGCCCTCCAGAGCGGTATCTTGGTCTGCTGGAGGTCCTGGCAGTAGCCCGTGGGGAGGCCCTTCACCATGGTCATGAGCTCTTGGAGGCAGCCGTACGCCTCGGCGGACTTGCCTCTGACGAGCTCTATGGTGCTGGGGTTCTTCTTCTGGGGCATTATGCTGCTGCTGCTGCTGTACTCGTCGCTTAGCTCTATGTACCTGAACTCGCTGCCGCTCCAAGCCACGATGTCGGCTGCGAGCCTGCTCATGTTGCCCATGAGGATGGCCAGGACGCCGGCGGTCTCCACCGCCCAGTCTCGGCTGCTGGTGGCGTCGACGCTGTTCTCCTGGATGCCGTCGAAGCCCAGGAGCTCGCTGGTCCTCATCCTGCTGATCCTGAAGTTGGTTCCGCCGATGGCTGCTGCGCCGAGGGGGTTCATGTTGACGCGGGTGTAGCACTCGTTAATCCTCTTGTAGTCGCGGAGGAACTGGTCCGCGTAGGCTACGAGGTAGTGGCCGTAACTGCCTATCTGGGCTTGCTGGCCGTGGGTGTAGAGGACCATGGGGGTCTCGGTGTGCCGGTCGGCGACTTCGCAGACGGTCTTGACGAGGTCGAGGAGGTTCTCCATGATCTCGATGAGCTCCTTCCTGGTGACCATCCTCATGTCCACCATTACCTGGTCGTTGCGGCTGCGGCCCGTGTGCATCTTGCCGCCCACCTCGATGCCGATCTTGTCTATGACACGGGCCTCCACGTACTCGTGTATGTCCTCGTACTCGGGCCCCACCTCCAGGTCTCCGCCCATCCACTCCCGTTTGACTTCCTGGAGGGCGGCGAGGATCTTTACGAGGTCTTCTCTGTCGAGGATGCCCTGCTCGTGGAGCATTATGTCGTGGGCCATGGTCCCGTCTACGTCCTCCTGGAACATGCGGAGGTCCTCGA
>CAYPNN010000307.1:0-2854 GCA_964412065.1 uncultured Candidatus Bathyarchaeia archaeon | reverse complement strand
GTCCTGTAGAGCATGTGCTCCAGCACCGTCAGCGGCTGGTCCCTGCCGAACACCCTGAAATAGTTCTCCCCCATGGCCTCTACGAGGTCGCCTATCTCGTACCTCGGGAACAACGGGGTCGAGACTATTAGGCGCCCCCACTCGCCACGCCTAAGCGTGTGCAGCATCTTCAAGCCCCGTCTGGTTCTCACCTCGAAGTAGTAGAGATCGTAGTTTGGGACCCAGTAGGGAAGGGAGTCAATCTGCTGGCCGAAAGCCCCCTCCGTGGCGGTATACATCTCCACGACGGGGCAGTCGCCGTAAAGCCTCCTCAGCCAAGGGGCGTACCTGGTGTGGATCTTCGCGACGCTGGTGCTGAAGATCACCCTCAGGCTCCAGAGGTCACGGGGTAGGACGCGGTGCCGCCTCTCAAGGTAGCGCGCGAACTCCGTCTGGACGGGGGCGACGCCCATGACCGTCACGACTTCCACATCCTTGGCTTCCTGGTATATGTACTCGTACCTTCTCTCCCAGCCCTCCTCGGTGAGATCCGAGTCCAGGGCGTCTATATCCTCCTGACGGGGAACAAGCCGTAGCCCAGCCATCATGGGGTTCAGCTTGGCGTAGGTGCCTGAGCTGAAGCCGTAGACAGTCTCCTCTCCTCCCACGTTCATCGCCCTCACGTTGCTGGGGAACTGGAGGTTCAAGACGCCGCCGGTGAGGGTCTCCAGCCCTCCCTCGCCCATGGCGTGGCTCAGCACAGCCCTTGAGCCGCCCCTCACAAGGTGGTCAAGGTGCTTCGGCGTCACCGGGATTATCTTGTTGTTCCCCGTGGTCCCCCTCGTCATGACCCAAGTGATGGGCTCCTCAGCCAGCAACGCTTCGTGGTCTCCCTCCATCACGTGTTCGATCCACGGCTCCAGGTCGCTGTACTTGGCTACAGGAAGCACATCATGCCTCTGACCGTACTCGGTCTTCGAGTAGTCGTCCAGCAGCGACTCGTACAGCGTCTCCTGGGCGCCGGCTGGGTCCTCCAGGCTCCTCCGCCAGTCGTCTAGATTCCTCCTGACCCGTTGGAGGGCGTGCTCAAGCATCGATAACCCATACATCTGCGGCTCTTATCCGGTTTATGATTCAGCTTAATTACTCCGACGTCTCTACAAGACACATGAAACGACAGTTCATTCTCACGGTTGCCGAGTCCAAGAGGCTGATAGCCAAGGCCGTTGCCGCCCTCCCCGAGGTCCAGAGGGCCATGAGGGAGGGCACCGTCGTGGTCGCCACAGGCACCACCAACGCCTACGTCCTGGAGGAGCTCTGGGGCAGGAAGATCGATAAACGCTGCTACCGGAGCGGCGTAACGATCCCTGACGAGCCAGATAGGAGCCCCGAGCCCCAGGGCGAGAAGATACCTGACGTGGTCTTCGTCAGGGGGAAGGTGGAACCCAAGTACGACCGGGTGAACGCAGTCAAGGACATGAAGAAGGGGGACGTCTACATCAAGGGAGCCAACGCCCTGAACTACGACGACGACGTGGCGGGGATACTCATAGGAGGCATTGACGGCGCAACAATAGGCAACACCATCGGCCACATCATAGGAAAACAGATACAGCTCGTGATCCCAGTCGGCCTAGAGAAGCTGACCTACGAGGACATCAACGAGCTTCATCTTCTCGCCTCCGAGGAGGACTACGAGGGCCCGCGTATGTGGCCCATCACCGGCGCCATCGTGACAGAGATAGAGTCCTTGGCCATACTGGCTGGGGTGGACGCGTACCTTTACTCCGCTGGGGGCGTCGCGGGCGCCGAGGGCTCCGTCAGGCTGCTCGTAGAGGGATTAGACGAGGAAGTCGAGGCGGCCTTGGAGCTGATAAAGTCAATCAAGGGGGAGCCCCGCTACCTCCTATAGGCGTGCAGCCATGCTCAGAGAAAGGACCCAAGAGTTTTTATCGACATATGGCATCGATCTGGACCCTTCCTTGGACGAGCAGCAGCTGATAGACGAGGAAGTCATAGCCAGACTCATAGATTCCTCCGGGGTGGGCGGCGACGACGTGGTCCTTGAGGTAGGCCCCGGCGTAGGGAACATAACAGAAGGGCTCCTACGTCGCGCGAAGACCGTCATCTGCATCGAGAAGAACCCCAAGTACATCCCCGTCCTCAGGGAACGCTTCAAACACTACCCCTACCTCGAAGTCGTCCCCGGTGACGCCCTCCATGAGAAGCTGCCCCGCTCCGATAGGCTGGTCTCCAACCTTCCCTACATGATATGTGAGGCCTTCCTCCAGAGGATGTTGAGGATGGAAATGAAGTCGGCGGCCTTCATAGTGCCCAAGGGCTTCGCTAAGATACTTGAAGCCAAGGCAGGAGAACCAGAATACTCGAAGCTGTCATTACAGGCACAGCTGTTCTACGATTCAGAGATCCATATGGAGGTGCCGCCTACTGCGTACCTCCCTGAGCCAAGGACCGAGACCTGTATAATATCCTTGATCCCTAGACCGTCATCCAAGGTCTCTGATGAAGCACTCAGGCAGCTTTTCAGGCAGGGTGACAAACTCACCAAGAACGCGTTGAGGGAGGCACTGATACGGGCTGGGTTATGCGACACCAAGAGGCAGGCAGCCGCGTTTATCGCCGGCTCAGAGGTCCCAGCCGAAATCCTTGCTGGGAGAGTTACACGACTTTCCTTGAAGGAGATTGAGTCGCTGGGAAACTGGCTCAGTACGCTGGCTGATTGACCCGGTTAACCCTATATGCGGGTTGAACACCGAGTGAGGGATTAACCAGAGGCGTCAATTTGGGGCTGAGGAAAAGGTTTAACGACGTCTTCTACGGCTACTGAATTCTTCTGGGCACCTTCATGCTGCAC
>CAYPNN010000306.1:0-2854 GCA_964412065.1 uncultured Candidatus Bathyarchaeia archaeon | reverse complement strand
CAAATGTTCACCTTATGATGATTATATTAGAACATCATACATTTAGATGTGAGTAACATCTTGTGATTAATATACTACAAGTGGATTATTGGCCTCTACTTGTGACGCTTTATCCTGTCGGCCTTACGCTCCGCGGCCCGGTACGCGAACTTTCGGGAGGTGCTTATCTGGCTACGGTGATAACGGTATCGTCGGCCTTCCTCGTCGCTGAGGGCGTCGTAGAACTCAGGGTACGTGATCTCCTCACTGAAAAGCTTAGTGATGACATCGTTAAGCGTCTCTCTGTCCTCGGGCCCGGCCTCGTCGAAAGCCTTCTCGTAAGCCTGGTAAGCCACGTTGAACTTGAAGTCGTTGCTATCAAAAATCAGTTTCTCAGTCTCTTCACTGCTCATACGTCTACAGTCCGGTAAGACATGTATAGCACACTCAAGATTTATAGGTTCCCTGTCCCGTCCGCGGTTGAAAAGTTTAAAAGAGTCTCGATGGTGTATTGATGCGGATACGAGGAGCCTCTCGAGGCTTTAGAGTATACCTAACGAGTAGGAGTGAAAGAATTGAGTGATCGAAGACGCTTCGACAGAGGCCCACGCGAGATGCATAAGGCGATCTGCAGCGACTGCGGAAAGGAATGCGAAGTCCCGTTCAAGCCCACCGAGGGCAGGCCGGTCTACTGCCAGGAGTGCTACGCGAAGCACCGGCCGCCGCGCCGCAGGTATTAAACCGTGAACAGCCTAGCTGTTCATAACATATTTTATATTTCACCCATTCTATGCATTCACCGCTAGACAGGAAGAATGAGACTATTGTGTACCATAGATTGAGACCGGTCTCACACTCGGCAGATCTAGCGGATATTATGGAGGAACAGACATGGTAGAGCACCCCATACAGATCTACGACACCATGACCCGGCGGAAACGCCGATTCAAGCCACTAAACCCACCCACAGTCACCATGTACGTCTGTGGCCCCACCGTCTACGGTGACCCCCACATAGGGAACCTACGGACCTTCACCCTCGGCGACCTCATTAGGCGGTGGCTGGAATACAGGGGCTACTGGGTCAAGTACGTCATGAACATCACGGACATCGAGGACAAGACCATCAGGGACAGCGGCAAAGCCGGGAAGACCCTGAAGGAGTTCACGGACTACTACACTGAGGTGTTCTTCCGGGGCCTGGACCTGCTGAGCATCAAACGGGCGACGGCTCACCCGCGGGCCACGGTGTACGTGCCCCAGATGATAGGGTTCATACAGACGTTGATGGAGATGGGGGTCGCGTACGACGCCGAGGACGGCGTCTACTTCGACATCGACAAGTTCCCCAAGTACGGGAGGCTCAGCGGCGTCGACCTGGGTAAGGTTGAGCGAACCGAACGGGTAGCAACGGATGAATACGATAAAGAGAACGCCCAGGACTTCGCCCTCTGGAAGAAATCGACGCCGGAGGAGGTTGAGCGGGGCATCTTCTTCGAGTCGCCTTGGGGCAGGGGCCGCCCCGGCTGGCACATAGAGTGCAGCGTCATGAGCAAGGAGCTCCTCGGCGACACAGTGGACATCCACGCGGGCGGAGAGGACCTGACGTTCCCGCACCACGAGAACGAGGTAGCCCAGAGCGAGACGGTCACTGGCAAACAGTTCGTAAGGTTCTGGCTCCACATGAGGTTCCTCATGATCGGAGGAGGCAAGATGAGCAAGAGCCTCGGCAACTACGTCAGCTTCGACGATATACTGGAGAAGCACACGCCGGACGCGCTGCGGTACTTCTACATCTCGACCCACTACAGGCGGCCGCTAAACTTCACGTGGGAAAACATGGAAAACGCCCAGAACACGGTGAACCGCCTCGAGAACACGCTGGACCTCATCGAGAACGCCATGAGGGGACTAGACGACAACCTAGAATACGGAGAGCGAGAGAAGAAGCTACTGAGCATGGTCAGAACAGAGAAGCAGAGGTTCATCGAGGCCATGGACGACGACTTCGACGCTCCAGTAGCCCTGGGGCATCTCCACGCAGTGAACGGCGCCATCAACGAGTACCTCACGGGGCCGGCCAACAAGGGCGTCCTCAGGGAGGCTGCCGATGTCTACAGGGACCTCCTGAGCGTCCTCGGTCTCTTCGAGAAGCGCGGAGCGGGCGGCGACGAGGCCGCTGAACGGCTCATCACTGTGATCACCGACCTGCGGGAGGAGCAGAGGAGGGAGAAGAACTATGCGTTCGCCGACCTCATCAGGGACAGACTCTCCGAGGCCGGGGTCGAGATACAGGACACAGCCGACGGCGCCACTTGGAAGCTCAAGAGCTAGCCCTTAATAGGCTGGGCCCTCTGAGAGAGGTGGCGGACCCTTTTCTTGTAGAGTCCCTTATTTTTAGTTCATGCGGTTGTCTCGGATCTAATTAGTGTTCTAGTTGTGTTCAAGCGATCAAAGGAGGAAAATACTTTATAGAATTAGAAGGAACTTTCATTCACCCAAAGGTGTTGTAATGTCAAACGCAAACACACAGACAATCGCGATAGCGGTTATCGCTTTGCTCATCGGAGCAGGCATAGGGTACGTGTTGAAGCCCGGAGCGCCCGCCGGGGACATGGTCCCCAAGGAAGATTACGATGCGCTGGCGGCCGAGCTAGCCGCCGCGGAGGCGGCGCTCGAGGAGGCTGAGGCACAGGTCGCTGAGCTGAGCAAGCCACCTAAGGTGGGGCTCGTACTGGCGACTGGCGGTCTCGGCGACAAGTCCTTCAACGACATCAGCTACGCAGGCTGTGTTAGAGCTCAAGAGGAACTGGGCGTGGAGTTCGACTACGTCGAGCCCCAGCCCGAGGCCTACGCGCGGCTGGGCGCGGCCGTG
>CAYPNN010000305.1:0-2855 GCA_964412065.1 uncultured Candidatus Bathyarchaeia archaeon | reverse complement strand
GCCCTATCCCTGGTGCTGAACGCGTGTCTCGGGTACATAGTGTCCAGGCCAGCGATCAGGCTGACGGGAAGCTACCTCATCATCGTCTTCATAGGGATGGCGGAGGCGGTGAGGGTCATAGGCATGAACTATTATCCACTTGTCGGCGGCACGTTCTGGGTTCACGTGCCCGACGCGTTCGCCTGGATGGGCAGTTTCAGGAGAGAGGGATACCTACTAATCACGGGTCTGTTCACCTTGATCGTGTTCCTATTACTTCAGTCCCTGAGCACGTCTCCGTTGGCACGGGTCGTTAGAGCCGTCAGGGAGAACCCTGTGAGCGCCGAATGCGTGGGCAAGGACGTCGTCGGCATCAGGACGAAGATCGTCGTGCTATGCTCCGCTCTGACGTCCATCTCGGGGGTGCTGTACGGCTTCTACATCCACGCGGTCTTGTCCACATCGTACACCAGGGCTACCTGGACGTTCTACCCCTGGCTGATGTTCATGGTCGGCGGCGTCGGCAACAACATGGGAGCTACCGTGGGCACATTCATCTTCATTACTCTAAGACGACTGATAATATTCTACAAGCACAGCATCGAGGCGTATGTTCCCTTCCAGGTTCAGTGGCTTGAGCAGATAATGATAGGCATCATGCTGCTCTTGATCATCATCTTCCGGCCTCAGGGGCTCATCCCGGAGAGGCCGACCAAGATGAGGGGAGTAAACTACGAACAGGTTGAGGACGAGATGAGGGAGAAGGGAATAAAGATTCCGGAGAAGCAGTTCAAGCAGGAGGACGAGACCCTAATCAAACGTATACTTAGGAAATTACCCTTCTTTACCTAGCCTAACGAAAATCATGTGGAAAAAGCTTCTCATTTAATGAAAAAAAATAGAATGTTGCTCTTATCGTGGCGGTTCTGTTATCCAGTTAAGTGAGCCCGACGCCGCGTCGTATGTGGCTGCAATGTACCATCCAGCGTTGCCGGATGTCTGGTTGAGTGCGACGGTCCAGAGCTCGTAGCTAGCGGTCGCCCTGTCTCCGTTCTCGTTCAGCTGGGTCCATCCGCATGCGCCCCAGTACTGCTCGGCTACCGTCGGAAGCACTTCCTTGATCACCGCGCCGTCGTATTTCCCGGCCTCTAGGGTTGCTTTGCATAGTATCCAGACTATGTCGTACATGTGTGTCGTGTAGGTTCCCGCCTGGCGTGCACCGGATCTCTGCTTGTACTTCGCCTCGAAGGCCTCGAACCTGCTGGACTTCGCCGTGCCCATGATCATGGCTAGGAAATCGGTTTCATAGGCGTTGGGATGCTCGTCTACAAACTCCGTGGATCTGCCGAACCCGTCTGAGCCGAACCAGAGCGCGTTCTTTAGGGTAGGATACTCTTCGCACGCGGCGAATATGGCGGAGAACTCGAAGGACCACACGGCGATCCCGACGGTTTCGGCTCCGTATTCGTCGTTCAGTTCGTTGACGGCGTCGTTCAGGGCAGCGGCTTCAGCCGAGAACTCTGTCTTTGAGGCGTCGTATCTGAGTTGTTCCTCGACGGTTCCGCCTTCTGCCTCGAACAGATCAACCATCGTCTCGTAGTTGCCGTCTCCCCCGCGTCGTTCCTCTGGACGATGATGAGGTGCCTGACGCCCATGTCGTAGATCGCTGGGGCGAGAGCTGAGTTCTGCGTTTCGTCCGTTACCGGTAGCCTGAAGATGTAGTCGTCCGGGAGCGCCATGACTGGTGAGGTCGAGCCTTCGCTGAATACGACGACCTGGTGAGCGTCTGCGTAACCCTTGATGGCTTGGCATTGACCGCTCCAGTTGGGGCCCGCCACAGCCTTGACGCCCTGGGCGACCATGCTCTGGAACTTCTCAAGCGCTATGGTTGAATCGCCTTCAGAGCACTCCTCTATCAACACAAACTCCAAGTCCAATCCGAGGTCTTCAACGTACTGGTTTACCTCCTCGATGGCTATATGGGCGGCTACTCCGCTTGTGTCGATGTGCCCCGTGTTGGCGTAGAGTGCGCCGATTGGTATGGTTCCGCTGAGGGCGGGGACCTCCTCCACTACTGTCTGTGTTTCCCCTGGGACCTCTACTTCAACTGTCTTCGGCGGCATCGCATAGTAACCTATGGGAGCGCCTATCACTAACCCGATGATGAGAGCTACAGCTATTATTGTATTCCTATTGGATTCCATCGTTTTTCCTCCGTACTATATATCTCTTTACTGTCTATATAAAATGGTATACATACAACTAACAATAATTTTATTAGACTAATTTTATTTAATTTTTAAATAATAAAATAGGTAATTAAGTTAGTTAAAAATTCTCAATCTATGCAGATAGTGAAGTTTAATATTGAAGCCCCAACAAATTAGCCTCAGGGCGGGATTTGGACAAGGTCAAGGTCGGCGCCGGTCTGCTGGTAGCGGCGGTCATAGACACCTTTCTGATCCACATCACGACGTGGAGGCTCAGGGGCACCCGTTGGCCATGGGTATTCAGCCTCATACTCCCAATCCTCGTCCTCGTGGGGGCGCTTCTACTAGGCAGAGGGCTTGGGGAGAGGAAGGAAATAGTTTACGATTACAGGCACGGCCGCGCCCCAGACTCCGAACGAACCCAACGCTGATAAACGAACAGCCGACGAAGGCTGTAAAAAATTTTTCCCGATATAACCGCCTACCGGTTATAAGGTTACATAATGTTTGGGGAGGCTGAAGAGAGGAACGCACCCCCCAAAAAAATTGTATATTTGACGCACTCACTTGTAGAACCTGGGCCTCGGCGCCCAGTCCCCGTAGTCCTCCTCCCTGAGCAGCGGCTTGTTGGCGGGCCACATCCCCTCGTTCAGGTAGGTGTAGCAC
>CAYPNN010000304.1:0-2857 GCA_964412065.1 uncultured Candidatus Bathyarchaeia archaeon | reverse complement strand
GGCCTCGTCGAGGCCGTTGAGCACTATCTCCAGGACCGAGTTGACTCCCTCCGGTACCTGGCTGTCCTTCAGGCTGTGCTTGATGGCGGGGCAGAAAGGCGTGTTTGTGGAGGCCCTGAGGAACGCGTAGGTGGAGCCCACCTTGCTGCCGCTCCTGCAGAGGCCCCCCGGGAACGGTGTGATGACGTGGGGCACCGTGTGGATGGCCTCGATGGCTCTCTCGGACGCCTCCAGGGTCGCCGCCTCGGTCTCCCCCATGACGAGGAAGTTGCCGCCCGCCACAGCCTTCTTGGCGCCCACCTTCTCCTCGACCAGGAACTCGCCCTCCATGACGGGTATCCTCCAGAACCGCTGCCGCGCCTCCCATCCGTCGCCCATCCTCATCTTCACCTGGTAGCCGTCCCCGAAGAAACGGACGCTCTTCCCGACGTCGATCGTGTCGTCGGCCATCTCAGCCGGTAACCCGTTGTAAACCGCGGTGGTCGGGCAGGTGAGCACACACTGGCCCAGCCTGTTGAGCAGGGACGTCGCCAGCCTCTTCGCCGAGAACCCGAACACCATGACTGCGGTGCCGGGCCTCCCGTCCGGGGTCTCCCCGGGCGGCATCTCGGCCTCTATACCCGCCTCGCAGTCACACGCGATGACGCTGGTGGCGAAGCCGGTCATCTCCGCGGCGGCCGTGTCGGCCCACTTCCTGTTCGCAGCCGTGATTATCAGCCGCGTACCCCACATGCCGAAGCCTTCGGCGAAGGTGTCCTCGACCTCGACCCCGTTGAGGTTGAAGCTCACCTCCATACACCTCCCTGAGCCTTAACCACATGTTGCGTGGGCAGGTACGCGTCCTCGACCGGGTAGTTCCTGAAGCTCACCGTGTAGAAGTCCTTGAAGTCGGCTTCAAGCTCCTTCACCAGCTCCTGCTCCAGCTCGGGCGGCGTCTCCGCGTTAACCCAGTAGGTGGAGCCCAGAGGCGTGGAGACCACCTCCCCGTCCCTGACCACCACCTCTCCCCCCTTTATCGTGCAGCTCGCCAGCCTGAACGCCCTCTCGATCTCCGGGTACTGGCTGGGCCTCCACTTGGATGGGTCGACGTCGTACACACTGACGTCCGCGTCGGCGCCGACGCCCAGGTGGCCCTTATCCTTTAGGCCGAGGACCTTGGCGGTGGCGGCGCGGGTGACTATTGCTATCTCGTTGAAGGTGTACTCCCTGTAGTTGTTGGCGAGGCTCGTCTTCTTCATCACCGCGTTGTTGATCTCCAGCATGGTGTCTGTGCGGGCCTTCCTGCTCATGAGCCAGGAGAGGACCTTGGGGTAGTAGATGATGGGGCCGCCGTTGGGGTGGTCCGTGGTCATGTAGACGCGCCACGGGTCCTTGACCATGAGCGCTATCTCAAGGCCTATGCCCCACTGGATGGAGTTGGCTGGGTTGTTCTGTTTGTAGGTGTAGGGGACGACGCCTGCGCCGCCCTCCATCTCGACGTCGCTGTTCACCCACTTGTTGCCGGTGAGGCCGAAGAGCCTGAACTGCCACGGGCCGTCCCCCGTCATCGTCGTGGTGTCCGTGAATATCACCTGGCCCATGTCCAGGGTGACGTGGGGGTGGCCGTTGACGTACTTGGCTATCTTGCCTGCGCCCGACTTGAGGGTCATCCAGCTGTCGCCGTCGAGGGCGTTGAACTGGCAGTGGACCACGTGGACAGTGTTCTTCCTGCCCTTCGCGGGCTTGACGCTCCGCACCGCGTCCATGGTCTCGACCGTGGTCTCCCAGTTCCCCGGTACCCCCAGGTTGTTGCAGTGGAGGTGGATGGTGTGGGGGAGCCCCAGCTCCTCGTTCGCCTCGGCCAGCATGGTGACCACCTGGCGTGGCGTCACGTCGAAGCCCTCCACGTTGCCGTCCAGGCCGTCGACGTTTCGGCCCCACTTCCAGTTCTCCACTCCACCCGGGTTGACGATCTTGACGGCGTAGCCCTTGGTCGCGTCGAGGAGCCACGCTATGAACGCCTTGAGCTTCTCCAGGTCGCCCTCCCTGACGTACTTGAGGGTGAAGTAGTTGTTCCCGAAGAGGGTGAAAGCCGCCTTGTCTATGATGGGGGTGTCGTTGAGCTCCTCGTGTACGTGCCTGGCGCCGATGGGCGGCATCGCCGCCTCCATCACCGAGGTGTACCCCATCTGGGCGTACCTGTAGCCCGTGACGTATGTGCTGGGGCAGCTGTACCCCACTCCGCCCCTCGTGTGCTTGCTCCTGGGCACGGGGTCCTTCCTGTGGTCCTCGGGGCGGAGGAGCCTGCCGATGTTGATCTTGCTGCCGGCTATGTGGCTGTGGAGGTCGACGCCCCCAGGCATCACGGTCTTCCCGTCGGCGTCTATGACCCTGGCGTCCCTCTCGGGGACCTCCTCCACGACCTTGCCTCCTCTGAGGTGGATGTCCATCCTCTCGCCGTCTACGCCGTTGAGTGGGTCGTAGACGTACCCGCCCTTGACTATGATGTCCTTCAATCCGCTCAACCCCTCATCCTCCCCATGATCATCTCTAGAACCTCCGCGTCAGAGTGCACGCCCCCCCTGGGCTCCACCAGCTTACTGAGCCTCAGTGGTACGCCGTCCATCCTGTACGCCGTGCCCTCGGCCTCGACGCCTGCCGTGGCGACGGGTATCACTACCTTGCTCAGCATCGTCGTCGGCGTCACCTTGGCGTCGAGTGTGACCACTGGTATCTTGGCGAGGCTCCTTGCGGCGCCTGCGGGGAACGTCGAGACGGGGTCAGACGCCATCACAAGCGCCGAGTCCGCCTCGCCCCTGGCGAGCATGTCGACGCTGGTGTACTCCCCCGGGTTGTACCGGGGGTAGCCCCTGCTGAA
>CAYPNN010000303.1:1986-2863 GCA_964412065.1 uncultured Candidatus Bathyarchaeia archaeon | reverse complement strand
GCCTCAGCATGCGTTTTCCTGAGCTGCCGAACAGCAGCCGGGGGTAAGGCTTCTGCACGGGCTTCGGGTCAAGCACCGCGCCCTCGATGTCGTAGTGCTCGCCCTTGTAAGTGACCTCGGGCTCGGTCCATAGCCTCAGCATGACGTCGAGGGCTTCATGGGTCCTGTCCACCCGCTCCTTGGTGTCCAGCCACTCGCTGTAGCCTTCGAACTCGACCCTGCTCCACCCCGCGCCGACGCCTAGTACCACCCTGCCGCCGGAGAGCACGTCTAGGGTGCTGAGCCTTTTAGCCAGCACGCCTGGGTGCCTGAACGGCAGCGGCGTCACGAGGGTGCCCAGCCTTATCCGCTCGGTCATGCCGGCGAGGTAGGTGAGGGCGGCCCAAGTCTCCAGGGTCCTGTACGGGTGCTGCATGCTGTGCCCGACCTCGGGGCCCCACATGTAGTGGTCCGGCATCAGCGCGCCGTCGAGACCGAGCCTGTCGGCCTCCAATATGGCCCCGGTGATGTCCTCTACGTTGTCGTAGAGGTTCCCGAGGCCCGTCAGGTAGAACTTCAATGGGAATCAAGAAGACAGGTGAACCATCTTTTAAAAACCGAGCGAATCCCAATGACGGCTAGAGATAAAAACCGGGGCCGCTCATCATGTCCAGATGCTCGATGAGCGCCCCTAGGCCACCCTCAGCGGCGAAGAGACCCAAGATGATCACCGTCCACGGAGACACCAGAGTAGACGACTACTACTGGCTCCGGGAGAAATCGAGCCCCGACGTCGTCGCGTACCTCGAGGCCGAGAACAGGTACACGGCGCAGACGATGAAGCACACGGAGGGCTTACAGCGGCGGCTCTACGAGGAGATGGTGGGCAGGATACAGG
>CAYPNN010000303.1:0-1976 GCA_964412065.1 uncultured Candidatus Bathyarchaeia archaeon | reverse complement strand
GTACGGCGACTACCTCTACTACACCCGCACCGAGGAGGGGAAGCAGTACACCATCCACTGCCGCCGCAGAGGCGGCATGGACGCCGAGGAGCAGGTGCTCGTAGACCTGAACAGGATCGTCGAAGAGGAGAGGCTCGAGTACCTGACCCTGGGCTTCATCAAGGTCAGCCCAGACCACAGGCTCCTCGCGTACAGCCTCGACCGGGACGGAAACGAGAACTTCATGATCCACTTCAAGGACCTGGAGACCGGCGAACACCTACAGGACCAGATCATGGGTGCCGCGTACAGCGCAGAGTGGGCAAACGACTGCAGGACGCTATACTACAGCACCCAGGACGAGACCAAGCGCAGCGACAAGCTCCACCGCCACGTCCTCGGCTCACCCCAGGCGGAGGACGAGCTGCTGTTCCACGAGGAGGACAAGCTGTTCAGCCTAAGCCTCTCCAAGACCAGGGACCACAGGTACCTTCTGCTGGGGCTCGGCAGCATGGAGACCACCGAGGTCCACCTCATAGACGCCGACGACCCCCGGGGCATGCCCCGGGTGATCCACCCACGGGAGAAGGGGCTCCGCTACTATCCGGGGCACCGCGGCGGGTGCCTGTACATCGTCACAAACCACGGCGGCGCAAAGAACAACAAGGTGGTGAAGGTGGACGCCGCTAACCCAGGGATCGAGGGCTGGGAGACGTACATCCCCCACAGGCCCAAAGTGAAGATCGACGACGTCGACCTCTTCGAGGGGCACATGGTCGTCTACGAGAGGGTGAACGGCCTCAAGACCATGCGGGTAATCAGCCTCGGGACCGGCGAGTCCAGACAGGTGGAGTTCCCGGAGGAGGTCTACACCTACGGCCAGGGGTCGAACCCGGTGTTCGCCTCGACCAGGCTACGGTTCGCCTACACCTCACTGACAACGTCGGTCAGCGCCTTCGACCTCGACATGGACACGCTGGAGTGGGCCATCGTGAAACGGCAGCCCGTGCTAGGAGGCTACGACCCAGAGGATTACCACACCGAGAGGCTGTTCGCCACCGCCGACGACGGGGCCAAGATACCCATATCGCTGGTCACCAGGAATGGCTTCAGGAGGGACGGCGGAGGTCCTCTGCTCCTCTACGGGTACGGCAGCTACGGGATGAGCGTCGACCCTGCGTTCAACTCGGGGAGGCTCAGCCTCCTGGACAGGGGCGTCGCGTTCGCCATCGCCCACATCCGCGGCGGCGGCGAGATGGGACGCCAGTGGTACGAGGACGGCAAGTTCCTCAAGAAGCGGAACACGTTCACCGACTATATCTCCTGCGCCAGGCTCCTCATAGCCGAGGGGTACACAAGCAGCGACAGGCTGGTCGCGATGGGGAGGAGCGCAGGCGGCCTCCTGATGGGGGCGGTAACCAACATGGCGCCCGAGCTGTTCAAAGGGATAGTCGCGGGTGTCCCATTCGTAGACGTGGTCACCACGATGCTGGACGACTCGATACCGCTGACGGTGGGCGAGTACGAGGAGTGGGGCGACCCCAGGGACCCCGAGTACTACCGCTACATGCTGGGCTACAGCCCATACGACAACGTCGAGGCCAGAGACTACCCCGAGATGCTGGTGACGGCGGGCCTCAACGACCCCCGAGTCCAGTACTGGGAGCCCGCCAAGTGGGTCGCCAAGCTCAGGGCCACGAAGACCGACGGGAACAGGCTGATTCTGAAGACCTTCATGGGGGCAGGCCACTTCAGCAGCAGCGGCAGGTACGACTACCTCAAGGATACGGCGTTCGAGTACGCATTCGTCCTCGACACCCTCGGGATTAGAGACTAGGGCCGCCTTATCCCCAGCATCTCGCGGGCGTCGTCCGGCGACGCTATCGGCCTCTCCAGCTCCCGTGCGATGTTGGCTGCCTTACGCACGAGGTCGGCGTTGCTCTTGGCCAGCTCGCCGCGGCGCAGATAGACGTTGTCCTCGAAGCCCACCCTGACGT
>CAYPNN010000302.1:0-2883 GCA_964412065.1 uncultured Candidatus Bathyarchaeia archaeon | reverse complement strand
AGCCCGAGCACCCCGACGGCGCCCACGTCTATCAGGTTCTTGACGTCCGAGAGCAGGTACATGGACTCGTGGGGCATGATGGGCGTGTCCACCGCTGCAGCCACCTCCGCGAGGGCCCCGAAGTCCCACCACACGGTGGGCTGCTCCACAAGCTCGACGCCATACGGCTCGACGGCCCTTATCATCTTCACGGCGGCGGCGACGCCGTACCCCTGGTTGCAGTCCACCCTCAGCGAGACGTCGTCTCCGATCGCCTCACGGACGGCGGCGGTGCACTCAACGTCCTTGCCGGGGCCGATCTTGAGCCTGATCCCCGTGTAGCCACGGGCTACGAGCCCCTCGGCGGTCGAGGCTACCTCCTCCGGCTCACCGAGGCCTATGAGGGCCACGTTGGGTATCTTCTCAGGCGGTGAACCGCCCAGCAGCCGGTGCAACGGAGCCCCAAGGGCCTTCCCCACGATGTCCCACAGCGCCATGTCTATGGCGGCCTTAGCCATGCTGTACGTGGGCGCGTAGTAGTCCATCCTCGCCCATATCTCCTCGGTCTCGAAAGGGTCCAAGCCCAGGATGTTGGGGGCAAGCCACCTCTCCATTACGGCTGCGACTACCGGCTGCGACTCCGGAGAAAGCGGCGGCAGCGGCGGGACCTCACCCACACCGGTGAAGCCCTCGTCCGTGTGCACCCGCGTCAATATGAACTCGAAGGGCTCACCCTCCCCCAGGCTGCCGTAACGGGACAGCTTCAGCACCTTGCTCCGCGGCATGTCCACGGGGATGATCTCGACCCGGTTTACCTTCATGGTTTCATCTCAAAGCAGAATCTATGCTCGTTACGCTTAACAGCTTTTGTATGGAAGAGTCGGGCCTTTAATCCAAGAAGGAGGAAAAAAAGGGTCAGTCGCCGTAAGGGTTGCTGAGATCGTTGATGATTCTCTCCACCTCGCCTTTGAAGTAGTCGGCTATGTCTTTGCAGATTGCGTGGTCCACCGGCCCCCCTTCGTCGTCATCGAGTTCGTATGGGCTGCCGATGATGAAGACGTTCTCGTCGTTGAACTCGTTGGCGGGTCTCGTGTAGTTCATGCTGCCGGCCACCACGATGTTGTCGTCGATGACCATGAGCTTGTGATGCAGTTTACCGAACTTCTTTGTTCTCCGAGGCATGAAGAGGTCCACTCCCTCTCCGTGCAGCCACGGAGTCGCGGCCCAACTGGACTTCCCCTGAACCGGGTCGATGACCCCGCGAACCGTCTTCCCGGCCTGACGGAGCGCGTGTATGGCGTCGTCGATCCCCGACGAACCCGAGAACGTGAATATAGCGAAATCCACCGCGTCGTCGCACTCGAGCATCTGTTTGACGATCTCCAGCTCGGGCGAGTGATCTGGGGCGAAAAGTATCTGCACGGGCACGCCTCCCAGGTTGATGGTGGAGGCCTTGGACTCCTGTGTCCTGCTGGAGCTGCCGAATATGCCTTGACGTATCTCCCTGAACTCCTCCTGGTACTGCCAGGCTATGGACGGGTCGTGGCTAGGTGGGGCGGCGAGAAGAGCAGGGAGCCCGGGCTCTTCATGGCGCCTCACTGCGCGTGGGTCGACTCAAGGGGCGACCTCTACGTGGGGGAGACGCTGGAGGGCAGCAGGATACAGAAGTTCACGAGAATATAGCATCCCCGAGACATGTGTCATCGGAAGCATGTTTTCGCACCGTTGTGCTATCATCTAGGTGGCTAAACTTACCTGCCCAGATGGCTTTTATTCGCTGGCTTGAGCCAATGACTCATGCTCAGGACCCTTGAGCTGGCTCATAGTAGGAAGACTGTCCGAAAGTTCAGCCAAGAACCGGTGGACCTTAGACAGATATTTCAGGTAGTGGAGGTCGCCAGGGAGGCACCGTCTGGAGCCAACTATCAGGGCTGGAGATTCTCTATTATAATAGATCCGGAGATGAAGCGGAGGATAAGAGAGGCCTCGGAGAGAGGCGAGAAATCTTTCTACGAGAAGGTGTCAGGGGACTGGAGGGAGTGGCTCAGCGAGAAGCAGATCAACCACATTAAGCCGTACCTCGAGGAAGCACCTGTTCTCCTTGCTGTATTAGCCCGCAACGACGTACCCTACTCCACTGAGTCTGTTTGGCTGGCGATAGGGTACATGCTCCTCGCAATCGAAGAGCTGGGGCTAGCGACAGTGACCTACACCCCGAGCGATACAAAGCTGGTCGAGAAGGTCATCGACGTCCCCAAGGACTATCGGCTTGAGGCTATATTGCCTATAGGGAAACCAAGGGAAGATAAGACGAAAGAGCCGAGAGAGTCCGTGGACAGCCTAGTCAAGGTCTACAGATAAGGAGCTTCAAATAAAGGCATAATGCCCGGGATGTTTGTCTCGCTGAACTTCGGATGATTGAATCTGGTACTCTATATTAAATCAAGTGTTCCTGCGAACTCGTCCAGCCTGATGCCTGTTCTTGCCGTGAGGACGCCATGGACTCTCCGGTAGTGATCCTTCGACTCCTTCATCAATTCGACCACCTCAGGCTTCAGCCCCGCCGAGCCGAAGCCGCCCTCCATGGTCGTGGCGAAGTCGATGATCCTCCTCGTGGCTGCCATGACCTCGAAGTACTCTATGTCCGCGATTTCTTTTCCACTGTTTCTCGGACCTAGAGCCAAAACTCTGCATCCCTGTTATTATAGCTGGGAACATAGACGAAGACCACTGGTTCACCTGATTCATGCAGAAAAGCTGGGTGATCCCCATAGTTCTTGATTAAATACTCTATTTCACTTGTTACTTGTTGCTGAGTCATAGTTCTTACACTTTCATAATACGCTAAGACCTCAAAATCCATCTCTTTAGCTATATCCAATATGGTGGCTAATGCCTTGTCTT
>CAYPNN010000301.1:459-2894 GCA_964412065.1 uncultured Candidatus Bathyarchaeia archaeon | reverse complement strand
AGATTAACCCGACTAAAAACTGCCTTTTCCACTAGGAGATGGAACCCTCACTGTTTTATTCCAGCTTCCTCATAATAAACCGATTCATAGACTCTGCGAGGTGTAGTGAAACGGCTAGGTTCAAGGTCACGATAGAGGATGACAAGTGCAAGGGCTGCCTCATATGCGTCCACGTATGCGAGCAGCGTGGAGGCAAGATACTCAAGCCGTCGGACAAGAAGACGGCGCTGGGCGGTACCAAGCCTGTGCCCGATGGGGACTGTATAGGCTGCCGCTGGTGCGAGCGGTACTGCCCAGACTTCGCGTTGTACGTGGAGGAGATGCAGGATGCTTGAACCGGGTAGACACCTGGTCTTGGGCAACGTGGCGTGCGCCGAGGGCGCGTTGAGGGTTGGATGCAGGTTCTTCGCCGGCTACCCGATTACGCCTGCTAGCGAGATAAGCCATCACATCGCCGCCGAGATACCCAGGGTGGGCGGCTTTTACGTTCAGATGGAGGATGAGATCGCAAGCATAGCCAGCGTCATAGGCGCCAGCTGGGCAGGCGCCAAGGCCATGACTGCCACCAGCGGCCCCGGGTACAGCCTCATGCAGGAGAACATAGGGTACGCCCACATGACTGAGACGCCGCTGGTGCTCGTGAACGTTCAGCGCAGCGGCCCCAGCACGGGGCAGGCCACCGAACCGAGCCAGCAAGACATAATGCAGGCCAAGTACGGTAGCCACGGCGATTACGAGGTGATAGCCGTCAGCCCGTGGAGCGTCCAGGAGATGTTCGACCTCACTGTCAAAGCCTTCAACCTAGCCGAGACGTACAGAACCCCTGTGATGGTGATGGCGGACGGCATGGTGGGGCATATGAAGGAGAAGCTTACTGTGCCGGAGAAGGTGGACGTAGCGAACAGGAGGAAGCCGAAGAGCATGGAGGACACTCCGTGGGGAACGGATGACCCCAGCGGAGTGCCGCCGATGCCCGCGTTCGGCGAGGGCCACGCCCTCCTCGTCACCGGCTCCACTCACAGGCCGGACGGCATACGCAACTATGCGCCCGAGTACCACCAGATGATAGTCTACCGCATCAGAGACAAGATACTCAGCGCCGAGCCCAAGATACGTGACGTCCACAGGGAGCAGCTGGACGACGCAAGGGTCGTCGTGCTGAGCTTCGGCGCCTCAGCGCGGCCCAGCTACGACGCCGTGGTCAAGGCGAGGGAGCAAGGCATAAAGGCGGGGCTCTTCAGGCTAAGGACCCTGTGGCCGCTGCCGGAGGAAGAGATCAAGTCGCTGGCTGATCAGGTGGACACCATACTGGTCGTCGAGATGAACGTGGGCAAGCTAGTCAAGGAGGTCGAGCGCGTGGTTTGCGGCAAAGCGAAGGTCGCTAGCCTAGCCAAGGTTGGTGGAGTTCTGCCGTTTGGCCGCGAGATCCTCGAAGAGGTCCGGAGGTTGGCGAAGTGAGGAACCTGAAGTATTACAGGGACATGTACGTTAGAAGACAGCCCAGCGCCTTCTGCCCTGGCTGCGGCGGAGGCATAATACTCAACTGCTTCGTCCGGGCCATCGACGAACTGGGCCTAGACAAGGACAAGATACTCGCCGTCTCGGGTATCGGGTGCAGCGCTTGGATACCTAGTCCCAACTTCAACGGCGACACGCTTCACACCACCCACGGAAGAGCCATAGCTTTCGCCACGGGCGCCAAGACCTTCAACCCGGAGCTGACGACGGTGGTCTTCGTGGGTGACGGCGACGGCGCCGGGATAGGAGGCAACCACCTCATCCACGCGGCGAGGCGGAACATAGATCTCACCGTCATACTGGTTAACAACATGAGCTACGCCATGACGGGTGGACAGATCGCCCCCACTACCCTCCACGGAGAGACCACGGTCACCAGCCCCTACGGCAACCCTGAGTCGCCCTTCGACATAACCCAGCTGGTCCGCGCCGCCGGCGCCAGCTACGTAGCCAAGTGGAGCACGTACCATGTGGTCGAGCTCACTAGGAGCATCAAAGAGGCCATAGAGCACAAAGGCTTCAGCTTCGTCGAGGTGCTGAGCCAGTGCCCGACGCAGCAGCGCCGTATCTTCAACCTCCGCGGCCCCGTCGACAGCCTGCCGTCCCGAATACTGGACATGTTCGCCGAGAGCACAGTAGTCAAGGACAGACCTGAGAGGGGCGGCTACGTCTACGCGGTGCCCAAGGCGCCTCCGGAGGAGACGCTGAAGCAGATAAAGGCAATGGACGGCGTTGAGGCTAGGATCGTCGACCACATGGCGCACGGCAGGGTGGTCCGTGTGGACACCCAGTTCCCGGACGCGGTCCGCGGCAAGCTGCTTGAGCTGGGCTCGGTGTCCGACGTCAAGGACCACATAGACGGGAAGATAAGGCTCGGCGTATTCGAGAAGAAGACGAGGCCCGAGTTCACAGACGCT
>CAYPNN010000301.1:0-449 GCA_964412065.1 uncultured Candidatus Bathyarchaeia archaeon | reverse complement strand
AGATCATAAGGAAGTCGAGAGGTGGCTAGGTTGCAGCTGAACATACTCATCGGCGGGACCGGAGGCCAGGGAATAGTGGCAAGCGGCGAGTTCCTGAGCGAGGCGCTCTTCGCGAAGGGCTATGAGGTGGTCTTCGGCCGCAGCTACGGCTCCGAGGCGAGGGGCGGGAGCTGCCGAAGCGAGGTTATGGTCAGCGACCACGAGATCAACGACCTCCAGTTCGAGATGAGCGACATGCTGCTGTTGCTCAGCCTACCAGCCTACAGTAAGTACATAGGCAATGCCAAGAAGGGCTCCCTGGTCTTAGTTGACTCCAGCGTCATGGAGCGCGTCGAAGGGGAAGTCAGGGACGACGTAGAGCTCGTCCAGGTCCCGGCCAGGGAAATCGCTGTGCGGCTGGGCAACCAGATCGTCGCCAACATGGTGATGCTCGGGGCCCTCTCGAGGCG
>CAYPNN010000300.1:0-2914 GCA_964412065.1 uncultured Candidatus Bathyarchaeia archaeon | reverse complement strand
CGACTCCCCTCGACACGAGGACACCGACCAGCCCGTACGGGAGCATAGAGAACCCGTTCAACCTGGTGGCGCTGGTGGCTTCCTCCGGCGCCACCATGGTGTCCCGGTGGACGGTCTTCCACGTCTACCACTTGAAGAACACCATTAAGAAGGGGCTCCAGAAGAAGGGGTTCAGCTTCATCGAGGTGATAAGCCCCTGCACCACCGGGTTCGGGAGGCTCAACAGGCTGACCCCCGTCGAGATGATGAGGCAGCTGAGGGACAACACGAAGATAAAGAAGGTACACCCGACGGAGGCCACGATCGACCCCCCAAACGAGATAATATTAGGGGACTTCGTCGACGTGAGGAAGCCGACCTACGGCGAGATTCTTAGGGAGCTGGAGGCGAAGGCGATGTGACGCGGAGAGAGATAAGGATAGCCGGATTCGGTGGGCAAGGCGTCATAACGGCGGGCTACGTCTTGGCGAACGCGGCGGCGTTACACGACGGTCAATACGCCTTGATGACTCAGAGCTATGGCCCCGAGGCCCGCGGAGGATCATGCAAGTCGGACGTAGTAACCTCGGATGAGCCCATCGACTACCCCAAGATCACGAGCCCCGACTGCCTCGTAGCCATGTCCATAGACGCGTTCGCCACGTTCGTCGGTTCGGTGACGGACGGAGGCGTCGTCGTCTACGAGAACAGCCTCGTATACATACCGGAAAAAAGCATGGACCCGGACAAGAAATACTGTGGGGTGCCGGCCGTGGCGACTGCGAACGACGTGGGCAACCCGTTGGCGGCGAACATGGTTATGCTCGGCGCCGTCCAAGCGCTCACAGGCGTAGTTAAGGCCGAGGCCCTCGCGGACTCCATATCGGATCGTTT
The DNA here is from genome assembly GCA_964412065.1 of uncultured Candidatus Bathyarchaeia archaeon. GTDB lineage: Archaea > Thermoproteota > Bathyarchaeia > TCS64 > TCS64 > RBG-16-57-9. The sequence continues at coordinate 2,041 of CAYPNN010000300.1, read as the reverse complement.
CCCCAGACGAAAAGAGCTAAACCTGAAAGCTCTTCAGAGGGGTATCGAGCTGGGCATGTCCCACGCCTAGACGAGGAGGCTGTGGTTATCCTTCAAGGTGTTCAGGACCAGGTGGGTCTCTGTGCGTTCCACGCGAGGTATCTTGGTTATGTTTTTCGTGAAGTCGCTGAGGTCCTGCCTCGTCTTGAACTTGGCGATCACCATGATGTCCGACGCCCCCGTCACGTTGTACACGCCCACCGTCTCGGGGTGTGCGGCTATCCTCTCCCCCACCTCCAGCGTCATCCCCCCCGAGACGGTGATCTCCGTTATGGCTGTCAGCTCGTAGCCCATCCTCTCGTGGTCAAGTTGGACGGTGTACTTCTTTATAACGCCGTTCCTCTCCATCTCCCTCACCCTGGAGGCCACAGTGCCGCTGCTGACGCCTATAAGCCGCGCGACCTCCCTGAAGCTGAGACGGGCGTCCCGGAGCAGTTCCTTGAGAACGTTTATAGAGGTTTCATCGATCATGATGCCTCTTATTCATTTGATGAAAAAACGGTATATACAGTTATCGTTTGACTAGAAAAATCTGGTAACTACCCTGTTTTTTTGGGTCAAAGAAGGGGTAATGGATCGGTATGGCTAGTACTCGACCGGGATGGTCTGCATGAGCTCGAAGAGCCTGAGGAACGCCTTGCTGTACCTGATGATGGCGCTCATGTTGCCCTTGAACTGGAGCTGCCTGGTCATGATGGCGTTGCTGCCGTCAAGCTCGCCCTTGTTGACTTGGGTCCATATGCTGTACAGGCCCTCGAGGGTGAAGTCCGTCTTCTCGTCTGCGCCCAGCTCCCTGACCTCCGTGATCTTGCCGTCCACGAACTTGACGTAGACGTCGGGGAGGTCATCCCTGTCGGTGACCCTGTACGTGAAAGTTGCGTTGAACATCTTGGTCTTGATGCTGAACTCCTCGTCGGCGTTGGCGACCTCCTGGCACTTCTTCCAGTAATCTAAGCCAAGGAATTGAACCATGTCATCGCACCTAATCGTCGAAAAAGGTGCCTAGACAGAATAAATAACTTACTGATCATTGTCGAACCAGATAAATACCGTTAACGATCTACGTCACAGTGGTATTTTCGGCACAGTATGTTAAACGGCTGCGAGTGAGAGCGTAGTTGAAGGAGAAAGAGTCAGCGGATAGGCTTGAGAGACACTGGGAAAGCTACCTGAAAAACTGTGGTGTCGAGGAAATCACATGGTTTCTGTCTGACAACTCGAACCTCCCAGGCCCGAGGGCAAACCTCGCCTTAGCTAAACAAGTGTCTAAGCTGGTGTCACGTGACTGGGAAACCGATAAAAGCTTCCTGAAAGGCTGCTTGGATGCATGGAGTCACGGCAATGACGAGTACCTACGCTTCTGCAGGAACTTTGCACTCGGGTATATCATGGCTGAGTACCCAGAAGAGTGGACATGGGCAACTAGGCTCCTCTACGAGGACAACTTCAACAGTCTCTGGAGGCCCAGGGAAGCAGTGACTCTCGGAGTCGGAGAGGCTCTGAGGAGAAGGACGACCCTGACTCTGTCCCTCCTCAATGATTGGAACAGGAACGAAGACCTCGTGGTGCTCAGAAACACGTTGATGATCTTGGCTGATCCGGAGGTCTTGCCTGCGAGCCTTGAAACCAGAGACGCGTTAAGAGACTACACCGTCAAGGCGATGAAGATAGTCAAAGATCGCTCAACACTCAAGCTTGATGGCATGAGCCTTTTGAAGAAGACGCTGGGGTTCACCATCTCGGTGGGAGCCGTCTACGACCCCTCGATGATGGAGAAGCTAGAAGAGTGGGTGGACTCGGGTGCAAGGGAGTGGCGCAGCATTCTAAAATCCAACCTCAAGAAAAACAGGCTCACCAAGAGATATCCAGAGAGAACTCGAGAGCTACTGTCCAGACTCGAACAGGCAGTCACCTGATTTATACTAGCACTCATACTTCAATAGATCAAGATGAAGAACCTGCTTAAGGAGAAGATCAGGAGGGGCGAGAACTGTGTCGGCAC
>CAYPNN010000299.1:0-2916 GCA_964412065.1 uncultured Candidatus Bathyarchaeia archaeon | reverse complement strand
AGGAACCCGCCTAGGAGCCCGCCCACCATGAAGGCCACGAGGGCGAAGGACGTGAGCCTCCTGGTGTCCAGGGAGACTGACATAACCGGCATCTTCATTTCAATCGATCATAGAGCCGCCTAAAGGGGATATAATCCTAGGCTTTTGAACACCCTGCGTTCGGTGTTCTAAGGCGTCGAACACGGGGAAACCGTTAAGCCCCGGAGTGCCTTACCTTACGGCGAAAGGCGTTTGCGTTTCCTGATAATCATATCCAACCCTAGGATGCTGAGGCACGTGATTGGGCTGGCCTCGTCCGCCCGCGGGAGGGGGCACAAGGTTACGGTGTTCTTCAACGAGGAGTCTGTGAAGCTGCTTACTGACCCCGGCGCGGTGATGGGCCTCGACGCCGAGATGCTGGTGTGCGTGACGGCGGGCCAGTACAGCGGGGTGAAGGATGAAGACCTGGTGGAGGGGGCAAGGTTCACGAGCCTTGCTGAGGTGGTGACCCTGATGGAGGAGTGCGACAGGACGCTGTTCCTGGGGTGAGAGCTATGGGGGACGCGATGCTATTGATGAGGAAGCGGCTGATACCTGGCGCCAGGGTCGAGGAGGGGCTCAGGCTCTCGGCGGCGATGCTGGGGATGGACTACCCGCCGCTGCTGGTGTTCGTGGACAACGGCGTCGAGATACTGATGCCCGAGGCCCTGTACAAGAACAGCCTGAGGGACTACCTGGAGGTCGTGTCGCAGCTGGCGGGGATATACGTGCTGGGGGAGTCCCTAGCGGAGAGAGGCTACACCGTGGAGGACTTGGAGCCGACGCTGAACATTACCGTAATCGGCTTCGACGAGCTGGCGGAGATGGCGAAGAGGTGCAGCGTCATAACGAGCTACTGAGGTGAGACGGTGAAGACTCTCGTCTTGGTCAGCAGGGCCCACGCAGACACCGCGTTCAGGCTCGCCGAGGAGCTGCACAGGGACGGGGACGAGGTGGCGGTGCTGTTCCTCGGGCGGGGGACGCACCACGTCTCCAGGCCCGAGACCTTTGGGAGGCTCGGCTTCGCCAGCCTCTACACCATCAGGGACGAGTTCGACTCGCCCCTCGAGGAGGTTGAGGCGATAGGCTACGACGAGCTGGTGGGGCTCCTCGAGGAGTCGGGACGCACGTTCAGCTGGATCTAGTCGACCCACCAGACCCAGCCGCGGAGTTCCCTGCTCCGCTCGCCGTGGATGACCCCCCTCTGCCGCAGCCGGTTCAGGAAGACTATGGTGGCGTCGGGGCAGCGGACCAGCCTCTTACGGGTCTCCTCTGAGACCTCGCGGGTGGTCAGCGGCCTCCCTGCGTCCCTGAGTATCGCTAGTACCTGCTGGGTGGCTTCGTCCTCCTGGTTCCCTTGATCCATACCCTCTCATCCGGGTACATGTTTTTATCCTCATCGACGTTAGACTCAGCCATGGAGACGAAGTTGTTCACCGTGGGCCCCGTCGCCTGCTACCCCGAGGTGCTTGAGGCCATGGGGATGCAGATGATGAGCCACAGGAGCAGGGAGTACATAGACCTTCACTTCGAGACGGTGGAGCTCCTCCAGGGCTATATCGAGACCGGGAGCCCGGTGTTCCTTTTCAGCGCCACGGGCACCGGATTCATGGAGGCCGCCGTAAGGAACTGCGTGCGGGAGAAGATGATCGTGTGCGTGAACGGCAGCTTCGGAGAGAGGTTCGCCGAGGTGGCGAGGGCCAACGGGAGGAACGTGGTGGCGGTGGTGACCGAGCTGGGCGAGCCTGTGCAGCCCGAGATGATCGAGGCCGCCTTGGAGGCGGAGCCCGACGCGGAGGCGGTGGCCATCACCCACAACGAGACCAGCGTGGGCCTCATCAACGACCTGCCGGCGCTCACCGAGGTGTGCAGGAGGCGCTGCAAGCTGGTGTTCGTGGACGCCGTCAGCAGCATGGGCGGCACCGAGCTCAGGGTCGACGAGTGGGGCATCGACGTCTGCTTCAGCAGCAGCCAGAAGTGCTTCGGCGTGCCGCCGGGGCTGGGCATAGGCAGCGTCAGCCAGCGCGCCCTCGACGTCTCCGCCGACATGCCGAACAAGGGCTGGTACTTCGACTTGAAGATCTGGGAGAAGGACCACGTCGACCGCAAGGGAACCCCCATGACCAGCTGCATCCCCCAGGTGGCGGGCCTGAACGCCGCCCTCAAGATGATCGAGGACCGCGGCGGCAGGGAGTGGTACTTCGACCTCTACCGGAGGAGGAACAGGATGATACGTTCAGGCGTCGAGGAGGCTGGGCTCAGCACGTATCCGATGAAGGGCTACGAGAGCCCCACCGTGAGCTGCGTCACCGTCCCCGAGGGCATGAAGGGGCCCGACGTCTACGAGGCGATGCGGGGCAGGGGATATGAGCTGGCGCAGGGCTACGGGACGCTGAAGGAGAGCACCTTCAGAATAGGCAACATGGGGTGGATCCCTGAGGAGTATATCGTGGAGATGCTAGGGGCTCTCAGGGCGGTTGTCTAGGGGCCTCAGGTTCGTGCCCAACTTCATGTCTATGAGAGAGGTTGAAGCGGCGTGCATCGACGAGTTTGCGTTTTCCTTATAGTTGGTTACTTACTATAAGCGTTTTTCCGGGTGGCTGGGGGCGGGTCGTCGAGTTGGCTTTTCCCTAATAACTGGCTACTTGTTATAAGTGTTTTTTCGGTAACCGATCTGTCGTTTGGGTGTTTAAGACGGTTTTACCTGTGTCTTAGAGATGTGGGCGGTGTCATGGTATGGTTTTTCCTCGTTGTGGAGTGTTTTAAGCGTTCAATAGAGCATCCGTTTAGCTGGTTTTACCTGTTTTATACTGGTCCGCTTGAGGAACTCCTAGTTACATGGAACGCTGATGTTGAATTTCTCGCACAGTAAGAAAGAAAAGAGATGTGAGAATATTG
>CAYPNN010000298.1:0-2936 GCA_964412065.1 uncultured Candidatus Bathyarchaeia archaeon | reverse complement strand
ATGTCTTCCCCGAGGGGCGTGATCATTATCTCGGGCAGCCTGTTGATGACGTGCTTGCCCACGTAGCGCCGTATGGGTTTCAATATAAATTCAGGGTTGTTGAGGGCGACGCTGCCGCCGATGGTTATCAGCTCGGGGTCGTAGGCGTTCACGATGTCGGCCACCCCGACGGCGTTTATCTTGCCTACCTCGTCGACTATCCGGAGAGCCGTCTCGTCCCCCTGCTTGGCCGCGTCGAACACCATTTCGGTGGTGATCGCCTCGGCGTCCCCTCCACAGAGGACAGCTAGGAGGCTGTTATGCCACTTCTTGTTTCTCAGAAGCGTCCGGGCGAACCTCGATATGTTCACGCCGCCGCAGTAGGCCTCCCAGTGGCCTGGGCTGCCGCAGCCACAAATAATCTCGCTGTCGGAGTGGATTGTGAGGTGGCCCACCTCCACGGCGTTGCCGTCCTTGCCCATCAGGAGGTGTCCGTCGACCATGGCTCCGCCGCCGAGGCCCGTGCTAAACGTGACGTAGAACAGGTTGTAGATGCCTTTACCGGCACCATAATAGTGCTCCCCGAGGACACCGGCGGTGCAGTCGTTGACCATCTTCACGGGTACACCGAACTCCTTTCGGAGGGGCTCGACCACGGGTATCTCGTTGAAGGGGTAGTTGGGGGTGTTTGTTATCATGCCTCTCTCTAGGTCTAGGGGCCCGATGGAGCCCACGCCGACGGCTATAGGAGCGTCCATCAGCTCCCTGATCATCCTGATCATCTGCTTGGACACCCCTCCGGGGCCGTTCACCCTGTCGGTGGTCTCGACCACCTTCTCGTCTATGCCCTCCCTGTTGCCCAAGGCTACACGGATCTTGGTGGCCCCGACGTCTACGGCGATGAAAGACAACTCGGTTCATAGAGAGAGGGGGCGTAAAGATAATATGGTTACTGCTCGGCCCCTACCGGGGTCGTCGGACAGCCGATCTTCTCCACTCAGACCCCGATCTCAATCAGACTACCACCACAGCTCATACCTTATGCGGCTGTCATGTACGCCCATGCTCCTCAGGGCGTTCACGTTGGAGCTTATCATGGGAGGGGGCCCACAGATGTAGTAGAGGGCACCGATGTCCAACCCCAGCTCCGATAGGAGGGCCTCGTCTATCCTGCCTTCCCTGTGCTTGATGACAATTGATGTCAATAGGCGAGATAATAGAACCTCATTGAGAGGAACTACAAAACTTTTAACTGCTTCTATCGCGGCAAAAATTGTCTGATGAAAGTCATTTAAGCCATAACATGCATTTACTATAAAAAACCTCTCATGGGCTTCTATATACTAATAAATACTATTCAGGGGTTTGAACGTCGAATCCTATACCTGATTACACGTTCATAATCACTTTAACCTGTATGACACTGGAAGAACCATCAAACAAAGAGTGTCTTCGATGCAGCCACGCGAGGAAAGGCTAAACCAGACCATACAGTTGGCAATTTTATTCTTATTCTTAGCATGGGCTGCGAGCGCAGCCGTCGCGACGGCTGCGCCCGACTTCGCTTTCGACGGCGAGTGGATCGACGTCATCAAGCCAGGGTACCCCCAGGCGCTGGGTCTCAACTTCACGATGCCTGGAGACGTGGTCACCTACAACTACACGCTCGAAGGCGGGCACACATACCACATGTACCTCATAGGCGAGTACGCCAACCTGACGAGGCACCTCACAGACTACGACATCTTCCTCTACAAGGAGACGGAAGACGATCCCCTGTTCCTCTCGAGCCACACGGAGGCCGCCGGCTACCCGGAGCAGGTGAGCAACGACGGCAAGGGAAGGTACTTCACCCCCACCGAGTCCGGCAACTACTACGTAACTGTTAGGAACGACCCCAACGAGAGCGACGCGGCGGAGAACGCCACGCTGATGGTGGTCGAGCACATCGAGCCCGACAGGTGGTACACCCGGTTCCTCCAGGAGCCCGTCGAGGACGAGTTCCTGTACGACTCCGACTGGGTCTACGAGTTCGAGTCCTCAGCACGACGCCTGAAGATAATCATCGAGGTGCCTGACACGCTGGACATGTACGAGGCCCGGCTCTACGTCATGGCTAACCTCGCCAAGGAGAAAGGCAGGAAGATCATGGGCGTCATGGCGCCTTGGGAGTCCGGCCTATACGCCAACCGCAGCGGAGTATACGGGGGCTTCAACAACGACCCCCAGGGCTTCAGGCACCTGAACGCCTCGGCCAGCTGCGAGCACAGCGGCGACGACATGCTCATAGACTACAGGCAGCCCATCAAGAACCATCTTCTCTACCAACTGCTGCTCATGTCCGAGTACTGCAACGGCACCCTCAGGTTCATGATACAGACAGACTTCACGGCTCCCGTCATAACGGACGCCGGGTCCCCCGTGGACGTAGAGGGAGACACCGACGCCGTGGTTAGATGCGGGATCGAGGACGACTCGGAGATCACCCAGGTGGACCTACACTACTCCGTGGACGGCGGCAAGACCTGGAGCGTGGCGCCCTTCACCTCGAAGGCAGACATGTACAACGGGACGATCCCAGGCCAAGAAGGAGGCACCGTGATAGACTACCACTGGGAAGCCACGGACGTCATGGGGAACACCGCCAAGCTCTCCGGTAGAGTCGGCGTGAGGACGAGCTCAGACATCTCAGTCGCCATCGACAAGCCGAAGATACTGGGCGGAGAGGCCGTCACGCTCACAGGCGAGCTGTCTCAGCCAGGGAAAGTCAAGGTGAAGTACACGCTCGGGAACAAGGTCACGGGTTACGATTTAAACACCGACGCCACAGGGGCGTTCACCCACGTGTTCATGCCCAACCAGCTTGGCACCTGGACGGTCGAAGCCGTGTTCGCGGGAGACTTATCTTATCGCCCATCATCCTCAAACAAGGAGACCTTCAGGGTCGAGAGGAAGCC
>CAYPNN010000297.1:0-2941 GCA_964412065.1 uncultured Candidatus Bathyarchaeia archaeon | reverse complement strand
GGGCAGCCCCGGTGGAAGGGCGCGTGTGCTCAAAGAGAATGGGTATAGCTTCGACATGGGTCCAAGCTGGTACCTGATGCCCGACGTCTTCGAGAAGTTCTTCGAGGAGTTCGACAGGAAGCCCGACGACTACTATGACCTCATCCGCATCGACCCGTCCTACCGGATATTCTTCGACGGCGAGACCGTCACAGACGTCTCGGCGTCTTTAGAGGAGAACTACGGGCTCTTCGACGGCTTCGAGGAGGACGGCGGCGAGAAGCTGCGCAGGTACCTGGAGCAGGCGGAGCGCCACTACAGGCTCGCGATGGACGAGATGCTGTACCGGGAGTACGACAGGATCTGGGACCTGTTCAGCGGCAGGCTGGCTCTGGAGGGCTTCAGGCTGCCCCTGTTCAGCGACATCGACAGCTTCATAAGCAGGACGTTCAAGAGCAGCAAGTCCAAGAAGATTCTGGAGTACAGCATAGGCTTCATCGGGGGCAGCCCCCACAACACCCCCGCCCTCTACTACATCATGAACCACGTCGACTTCAAGCTGGGCGTGTGGTACCCCGCCGAGGGCGGCATAGGCAGGGTCGTGGACGCGCTTGTCCAGCTCTGCGAGGAGCACGGCGTCGAGATCAGGTACGACTCGGAGGTCAAGAAGATCGAGGTCGAGGACGGCAAGGCTAGGCGGGTCGTCACAGGGGGCGAGTCCATCGAGACCGACCTGGTCGTGGTGAACGCCGACTACGCCCACAGCGAGCTTGAGCTCCTGGAACCCCGTTACAGGAGCTACGACGAGAAGTACTGGGATAGCCGCGTAATGGCTCCCTCGGCGCTGGTGCTCTACGTGGGCATCGACAAGAAGCTGCCTAAGCTGGAGCACCACAACCTGTTCCTCACCAAGGACTGGGACCAGGGCTTCGAGAGCATCTTCGACCCGAAGAAGGCTGGGTGGCCTGAGACGCCGAGCTACTACGTAAACGTCACCTCGAAGACCGACCCCACGACGGCGCCAGACGGCGGCGAGGCCCTCTTCATACTGGTGCCGCTTGCGCCGGACCTCGAGGACACCCCGGAGATACGGGAGAGGGACTACGACAAGATGATCACCCACCTGGAGACGCTGGCGGGGGAGCCCATCCGGGGCCACGAGGTGGTGAAACGCGTCTACGCGGTCAACGACTTCCGCGAGGACTACAACGCGTACAAGGGCACCGCCCTGGGGCTCACACACACGCTGATGCAGACCGCATTGTTCAGGCCCAACCACAAGAGCAGGAAGGTGGACAACCTCTACTACACGGGCCACTACACCCACCCCGGCATAGGGATGCCCATGTGCCTCATCAGCAGCCAGGTGCTGGCCAGGACCATCGAGAAAACCATTGAAAGAGGGTAGGGAAAACGATTGAACCCCCTATTAAAGAGGATATTCAAGCAGGGAAGCAAGACCTACTTCTACGCGAGCATATTCTTCCCGCCGGACGTCAAGGAGGACGTGTTCAGGCTCTACAGCTTCGTGCGTAAGGCCGACGACTACGTGGACTGCGTCCCTCAGCAAAAACAAGAGTTCTACGGTTTCAGGGACATGTACCGGAGATCGCTCCGCGGCGAGGAGACCGGCAACCCGATCATCGACGGCTTCAGGGCGCTCATGGTGAAGCGGGAGTTCGAGCCTAGCTGGGTCGAGGCTTTCCTCGACAGCATGGAGGCCGACCTCTACATCAAGAGCTACGAGACCATCGAGAAGCTCAAGACCTACCTCTACGGCTCGGCTGAGGTGGTGGGCCTCATGATGGCCAAGATTCTCGGGCTCGACCCCGAGTCCCATACCTCAGCTAGGTACCTCGGGAGCGCCATGCAGTACGTCAACTTCATCAGGGACATCAACGAGGACCTGTGGCTGGGGCGCAACTACTTCCCCCGGAAAGAGTACACCGAGAACGGGTTGACGAGCCTAGAGCCCAGCCACGCCTCCGGGAACCCGGAGGGGTTCACGAGGTTCATCCGGACCCAGCTCTCCCGTTACTTCTGCTGGCAGGAGATAGCCGAGGAGGGGTTCAGTTACATACCCAAGCGGTACCTGATCCCCGTCAAGACCGCCAGCGAGATGTACAAGTGGACGGCGCGGGTGATCCACAGGGACCCCTTCATCGTCTACGAGAGGAAGGTGAAGCCCAGCGTCACCAGGATCGTCGGCGCCATAGGCTACAACACGTTGTTCGCGTGACGATATGACTCTCCGGGAATACGTGGGGCTCGCCATCAGGGTGAGCAGGCCCCGCTTCTGGTTCTACCTCCTTGGGCCCTACACGGTGGGCTGCATATGGGGCGCCGACAGGTACCTAGACCTCCTCAAACCGTGGTTCTTCGTATACTTCTTTTTCTTCATGTTCCCGGCGAACGTGCTTCTCTACGGCGTCAACGACCTCTGGGACCATGAGACCGATGAGCTGAACCCCAAGAAGGAGGGGAAGGAGCACCGCGTGAAACCGGGGGAAAGGGAGATGTTAGGGAGGCTGGTCTGGGCCGTAGTCGGCCTAGGTCTGTTGTTGACGATTCTCCAGAGGGGCATCGTCGAGCGGCTGATATTACTCGGCTTCCTCTTCCTCAGCTACTTCTACAGCGCCGAGCCCATACGGTTCAAGCAGAGGCCGCTCCTGGACTCGGCGTCCAACATACTTTACGCGTTGCCCGGCGTCTTCTCCTACTACCTGGCGTCGGGTACGCTCCCGCTCACACCTGTGTTGGCAGCCGCCTTCATGCACACCTTCAGCATGCACCTCTTCTCGGCGATACCGGACATAGCCTACGACACGGATACAGGGATAAGGACCACGGCGGTCGTGCTCGGTAGAAGGCCCTCGCTGGCTCTCTGCCTCGTCTTGTGGTCAGGGCTAGCCGCGTCGACCCTTCAACTCGGTTCAGGGAACCCTTTGAGCCGCCTTCCATT
>CAYPNN010000296.1:0-2942 GCA_964412065.1 uncultured Candidatus Bathyarchaeia archaeon | reverse complement strand
TCCTCAGGCTGTCCCGGGCGTCCACGAAGGCCTCCAGGTTGAGGAGGCTGCTCATGGCCTTGATCCGCTCCTGTTTCAGCGAGGCCTCCAGCTTTCCCAGCTCCTTCTGCTCGACGAGGCAGCTGTTCAGGAGGGCGTCGCTGTCGATGCCGTGGAGTATCTCCAGTATCTGGTCGTTGACGGTTCGGGCGCCCGAGGCGACCCTGGTCAGGCCGCCGCCGGGTCTCCGCTCGCTGAGGATGTGGGTGTTGGCGCCCCTCTTCCTGAGTTCGCGTCGGACCAGGTACTCGTTGTCGTCGATGCTGAACTCCAGCTCGACGACGGCCTCGCCGCGCCCGTAGTTGATGACGTCCTCGTTGCTGGCCCGCTTCGTGGGACGCAGCGCGTTTCCGTAGAGGGCGTAGTGGATGGCCTCAAGGACGGTGGACTTTCCGCTCTCGTTGCGCCCATGGATCAGGAGCCTGCCGTCGGGGAACTCCAGCCTCTCGGGGAGGTCGAGGCGCTTGAACCCGGCGACCTTCAACGACTTTATCTTGAACACGTCACTCGCCTCTGTGTTTCTCGTAGTAGCTCAGCGCGTAGTCGGCTGCACTGGACCAGAGTTCACGCTCCCTCTCGGCGGCGCCCTCCCTGAACCTCTTGGCCACCACCTCCAGCTCCCTCCTCGGGTTTAGCCCCTCCGTGGGGGTGAACTCCACCCCCTGCACCACCGGCCTGATATGGTCGACGTACTCGAAATAGAAGTTCTGTCTGCTGCCCCTGTCGAAGACGGCGGGGAAGTCGATCATGGCGTAGTGCTCGAAGGGCGTCTCTCCCTCCAGCACCAGCTGAAGCAGGCCGTCGTGGTTCGAGGCGGCGTCGATCCCCTGCAGTATGGCCTCGGTGGGGTCATCGGGGCTCATCGCGCTGGTGTGGAGCTTCACCTGGCTCATGGGCTGGGCCTCCGTCTGTATGAACTCGACTCGTATCTCCCTTGGGGACAGCTCGGCGACGCAGAACCCCGTCTGCTTGCCGCACTCCCCGAAGTTGTAGTGCTCCGTGGCGCCGGGGTACAGTATCCGGCTGTCGCCGACCCTTGTGTCGATGTGTGCGTGGATGTGCCCCATTGCGTATAGGTGGATGTGACTGTTCCGCTGCAGGCTCTCCACCTTGATGACGGGCTCCTCCCAGAGGGGGGGCGCGATGCGCTCTACGCTGTAGTGAAGCATGGCTATGTTCACGTCGCCGCCCCCAGGCACATGCCTGTCGGCTAACGGGTCATCTCCGGATGGGAGGTTCTTGTCGTAGCTCATCCCCGCGACAGAGACCCTGGTTCCGTGAATGTCTAGGAGGCGTTGCTCGAAGTCTTTCCTGTTCTCGAAGACGGTGGCGAGCCCCGCCTCCCTGATGACGGCGTGGGGCGACGCCCCGTCGCGGGCGCTCCCAGGCGCCTCGTGGTTCCCCGCGATGATGAACGACTCCACGCCGGCGTCCTTGAGTTCTCTGAACGCCTCCACCACGCTGGCGCGGGGAGGGTTACGCGGGGTTATCTGGTCGAACAGGTCGCCGGTGTTGATGTACAGGTCTGCCTCGTGTTCTATGGCGTAGTCCACGGTCTCCCGCCAGGCCCTGCCTAGGCGGCGCCTGCGTTCGCCTAGCCGGGAGCCGAGCCTCTGGTTGTAGAGGTTCAGGTGGTTGTCCCCCGTGATTACGGCCTTCACCGGCAAGCTACCACCTCGTCTTGTACTCCTTGTCGTCGTCCTCTTCCGGCTTCATCTTCTTTGCCAGCTCGTACGCCTTCAGGGCTTCTCTGAGGGCTTCCTCCAGGTCTATGTCGCTCCCGCCCTCTCCACTGCTTCTTCCTGTTATTCTGACCATGGTCGGGACCTTTGTGAGCTCCCCCACCACGATCGCCTCCCCCTTGTTAAGGCCTGGTAAGTCGTTGAACAGGTCCTCGCTGAGCCCTTCGCTGCTACGCCGGACGGCGCTCATGTCCTCGGGGTTGGTCAGCCTCATTATAATCTGGCTGTTGCACTGGCTTAGGACGTTGCTGCTGATCTTGTTGGGCCGCTGAGTGACAACCAGCAGGAATATGCCGAACTTACGGCCTTCCGCCGCTATCCGCTCTATGATGCCTAGGCTGCTTCCGCTGCGCTGCTCAGCCCCGCTTCCGGGGGCGAAGTTGTGGGCCTCCTCCAGGACGATGAAAACGGGATACTCGAGGCTGCCGGTGACGGCGAGGCTCCACACGTCGTCCAGGGTCTTCTGGACTATGTACTCTGAGACGTTTCTCTGGAGTCCCGCCAGGTCGATGACGCTCAGGCGCTTGGGCTTCACAAGCTCACCCAGAGGTATGTCCTGGCTTCCCCATATCTTGTAGTTAAGGAGTCTACGTATGTAGGTGGTGGCGCTCATGGCTGCCTTAGCCTTCCTGGTGTCCGTAGCCGGGTTCAGCGCTATACGTTCCAGCGCGTCGATGAGCTGCTGGGGGCCGTAGATGCCTTGGAGCTGACCGAGGGCGTCTCCGACTGCCTCTCTGATGACGGCCCACCTGCCGCTGATCCCCGCGACGTCGCAGACCTGCCCCGCGTTCAGCCTGCTGAAGTCGATGGTGTAGGGCTCGGCGCCGCCTACCTCTTGGTCGCTGTACCTCCTCCCCTTGAGCCCAGGCGGCCTGTAGACGACCATGTCGTTGGCTATAGCCGTCGCTCCGCCGTCCCGCGTCCTTCTCATCATCACGTAGTCGCTATTGGGGTCAAGCACAATCACCGTTGCGCCTAGGGGCAGCAGGTTCTCTAGCATCAACCCGACCAGGTAAGACTTACCGGCACCTGTCTGGGCGATGACCGCCACATGGCGTCGGAACCCGTTGGGGTCCAGGGCGATCTTCACCTCGTCACGGGTTATGAGTGTGCCGATAGGTATCCCCGACTTGATGTCCTTGGTGAAGAACCGCTCTAGGA
>CAYPNN010000295.1:0-2946 GCA_964412065.1 uncultured Candidatus Bathyarchaeia archaeon | reverse complement strand
TCCCCGCCCTGAACCCCCTAGGTCTACCCCTCATGGTAGGAAGCATGAGCGAGGCATGGTACGACACTGTTGACAGCCTGCCCGCCGGCTCCGTAGTGCTTTTCGACATTGGCTACGGCTCAGGAGGATACCCGAGCCTAGGTCCAGGCAACATAGCTGCGTTCCATCAGATGTTCGCGAAGAATCTGAGGATCGTGATAATGGCGACGGCCCTCGAAGGAAGCATGATGTATCCACTCATCATGGCCGGGGTAAAGCCGGAGAGCAACTACGGGGCTGTATACGGCGAGGACTACATATTCCTAGGCTACATTGCGGGAGGGCAGACAGCCATGGCAGGCGTACTAGGAGACCTGAAATCCCTAGTCTCTAGCGACTACAACGGCAACCCCATCAGCGGCTACTCGATAATGGACGACGTGGGGGGCGCCGACGACTTCGATCTCGTGGCATACATGACTACAAGCGGAGACACCGCCGAAGGATGGGTCTACCAAGCCTACAGCCAATACAACAGAGCGCTCATTGGAGGCTGCCTAAGCATGATGACCACCAGCATCAAGCCATACTACGACAGCGGTCAGCTGTTGGGCCTGATGGACGGCATCAAGGGAGCCGCGGACCTAGAGTTCTTAACAGGTCACCCCGGCGACGCCATAGTCAGCAGCGACATCCTGAGCTTCACGCAGACACTCGTGCTGATCTTCATCTTGGTCGGCAACGTTGCATTCTGGGTGCAGAAGGGAGGTGGCAAGTAGAATGGTGTCAATGGACCCTCAGGTCTGGATAGCGGCGTTCCTAACGATAGCGGCAACAAGCTATGCCTTCAGAGACAACAGGGTCTTCAAGCTGGCGGAGAACACCTTCATCGGTGTGGCGGCTGGCCACCAGATCGTCATGGGCGTCAAGAACATCCGTGACTACGGCTGGAGCCACCTCATGAGGGGAGAGATGATATACATCGTCGTCTTCCTCCTCGGCGTCATGCTATACGCACGTTACCACAAGGAGTACTACTGGCTCTACAGGTACCCCATCGCCTTCCTCGTAGGGAACGGCGTCGGCATCAGCATCAGGGCGGGCATCCACAGCGACTTCATAGTACAGATCGCTGAAACCGCCAGCCCACTGGTTGCATCCGACGCCATGGGCACCATAAACAACATAATAACCTTCGTCGGCGTGATCACGGCGCTCAGCCACTTCATATTCACGTATGAAGGCATGCATCAAGGCACACTAGGCTGGGGGCCGAAGATCGGCAGATGGATGATCCTATTGGCGCTCGGCGCAAGCTTCGGCAACACCGTCATGACCAGGTTCGGCATGTACCAGGGAAGAGTCGTCTTCCTGCTGAGAGACTGGCTGCAGATAATCTAAGGGAACCAAATCCCCCATTTTTTATTTACCCGTAAACTCTTAACCGTTGCACGCACTCAGATAGTGAACGCTTTTGTCAGACGAGGAGAGGAAACCATCCACGACCGACTACATGGCGGCGGCTGCGCTCGCCTATGGCATAGTCTACTTCTGGATAGAGCTGAAGCTGGTAGCGGGGACGCCCAGCTTGCTAGCCTACCCCGTATACTACCTCGCCGGGCTCGTGCCCTCGTACTTGGTTTGCAGGCGCACCGACTCGGCTCACCTCGCCGTAGGAATAAAGGTCGCCCTCGCAGCGTGGGCGTTCACAGCCGTCACACTCCTAGCCTTTGTTGAGGAGCCCAGCCTCGCCTTCTTCGGCATACTGCTAATCTGTCTTGTCCTCGGAGGAGCGACCTCTTCTTACCTGGCTCTCAGGCAAAGCCTCTCCCAGCCGCCGTCGCATGAAACCGACTCCGAGAAACGTCCAACTCTTTAAATCCCATGGCAGCCGAGGGATGATCGAAATGTTTCCCTCTCTGCCCGGTGACGAGGAGCTGACAGAGGAAGAGGTAGACGAGATAATAAGGAAGACCGCGGAGAAGATACAGCAGTACGGCATGGAGACCGTCGCCATACTGACCCTCGAGAGCGTCAAGCCCCTCGTCTACATAGGCGGCGAGATGAGCAGGCTAATGATCTCCCCGTTTCTCCCAGCCCTCGGACACAACGCCAACGAGTTAGGCGAGAACCTGATAAACGTGTTCGAGGAACGCAAGAACGTGGAGAAGCTCATCATCATCCTAGAGGAGATGGCGAGAGGAGAGTACGGAAAGAAAGAGGAGGAGAGGGAAGCCGGGGAACCGCAAGAAAGGGAGAAACCGGATGCCGACACCGTTTCTGACGAGCAGGCGGAGCCGAAAAAGAGAAAAAGTTGGCGAGACCGGCTTCCCTTTTAAATAGTTTATTTAGCCTCAACATTTTAGAAAACCTTATCCATGATGATCCGCGACTGAATATGAATCAGCATGGCAACCCTCAAGAAGCCGACAGATGAAATGCAGTTCATCATTGCCACCGACGTAGGCTCCACCACCACCAAGGCAAGATTCTTCCACAAGAAAAACGGCGAGTGGAGGTTCCTGGTAGCAGGAGAAGCACCCACGACAGTCGAAGCACCTTACGAGGACGTGACCCTCGGGGTCCAGAACGCGGTACGTGAAGTCGAGGAGTTGACCGGATACAAGCTTCTAGCCCCTGACGGCAGCGGCATAGTACTGCCCTACGACGGCGAGAAGGGCGTGGACCTTTACGTCACCACCAGCAGCGCAGGCGGCGGCCTGCAGATGATGGTATCCGGCCTCATCAAGTCCATGACCGCCGAGAGCGCCAACAGGGCGGCCCTCGGCGCAGGCGCCATAGTCATGGATGTGATAGCTAGGGACGACGGCAGGCAGCCCTACCAGAAGATCAGCAGGATAAGAAGCCTAAGGCCCGACATGATCCTCATGGCGGGAGGCACCGACGGCGGCGCAAGCAGCCATGTGATGGAGATCGCGGAGCTGATCAAGGCGGCGGAGCCGAAGC
>CAYPNN010000294.1:0-2960 GCA_964412065.1 uncultured Candidatus Bathyarchaeia archaeon | reverse complement strand
CATACGAGCTGAGCCTATCCCTCTCGACGCTTTACACCAGTGTAAACATCGGCGACTCCCTCACCTACACTGCGAGAGTAACCAACAACGGGCAGACACCCGTAACGACTCTCTACCTGGAGGCGGTGATCCCCAACAACTGGGAGGTGACGATAACCCCCGCACAGGTTTCATCCCTCGCGGCACGTGAATCAATGATCTTCACCGTGGAGATCGACACACCCTCCGACACGGTAGCGGGGGACTATCTTCTCGCGATGAAAGCATACAGCGACCAGCTCGAGTCAGACGAGATCGACTTGAGGGTGACCGCCAAGGCTTCGACATCCTGGGGAGTCATCGGGCTCGGCGTCGCATTCGTCGCGATAGCAGCCGCAGTGTATATGTTCAGGAGGTTCAAACGGAGGTAGAGTGAATGACCGAATACATTGTCGAGACATCCAAGCTCACGAAGATGTACGGAGACTTCACGGCTGTGAACGAGCTGGATCTAGAGGTGGAGAAAGGGGAGATCTTCGGGTTCCTGGGCCCTAACGGGGCGGGGAAGACGACGACTGTGCTGATGCTGATGGGGCTCTCGGTCCCCACCTCGGGGACAGCCGTCGTCGGAGGCTTCGACATCGTAGAGCAGTCTAGGGAGGTGAGGACCGTAGCCAGCATACTCCCGGAGTACAGCAGCCTCTACGGGGACCTCACGGCATTCGAGAACCTGGACTACATCGGGCAGCTGAACGACATGCCCAAGGAGGAGAGGGAGAACAGGATCCATGAGCTCCTCGAGATCGTCGGCATGTCCGAGTGGGCTGACTCGAAGTACGAGTCGTTCTCGAGGGGCATGAAGCAGAGGGTCGGCATAGCCTCGACGATGATGAAGAACCCGAAGATCGTGTTCCTGGACGAGCCAACGCTCGGGCTGGACCCGATCGGCACGCTGGACATAAGGAAGCTGATTCTCAGCCTCAGGGAAGAACAGGGACTCACCGTGGTGTTGACGTCGCACCTGCTGCACGAGGTTCAGATGACCTGCGACAGGATAGGCATCCTCAACCGGGGTAAGCTGGTGTTGAAGGAGACGATGAGGAACCTGAACCAGACGATGACCGGCGGCGAGGACCGGCGGGTGGAGTTCAGGCTCACGGAGGTGACCCCAGACCTGATCAGGGACCTGGAGTCCCTAGAAGGCGTCAAGTCGGTGACCCAGAACACCGACAGCCTCTACGTCTACAACGGCGTCGAGAGCGACGCCGAGGTGTCGAGGACGATCACGCGGCACGGATCGACCATACTGATGATGAAGCCCAAGGAGTACACACTGGAGGAGATATTCATGAAGTACTACAGGGAGGCGGACTAGATGGCCGGGACGTTGACGGTGGCCACCAAGGAGCTCAAGGACCAGTTCGGGAGCAAACGGTTCCTGATACTTTTCGGCTTCATGGTCCTTCTCTCGGCGTTAGCCGCATACCAAGGAGTGGACTACATAAAGAACAACACGAGCGCGAGCTTCAACTACATCTTCACAGGGGCCAGGATGAGCTTCTCTTTCAACCAGATCATGGTGCTGTTCGGGCCCATCCTGGGCATGGCGCTCGGGTTCGACGCCATAAACAAGGAGCGCACCACCGGCACGCTCTCGATGCTCCTCGGGCAGCCCATATACAGGGACAGCGTCGTAAACGGCAAGTTCCTCGCCGGGGCCGCCGCCCTCACCACCCTTTCAACCGGGACCATCGCGATCATGTGCGGCGTAACCATACCCCTGCTGGGGTTCGGCCCGACGCTGGCGGAGCTGTCGAAGATACTCGTCCTCGCCACGGTCACCGTCGTCTACCTCGTCTTCTGGCTGAGCCTGGGGATGCTGTTCTCCGTGGTCGCCAAGAAGACCTCGACCTCGATTCTCTTCTCCATCGCCACGTGGATGTTCTTCGCCATAGTGCTGTCGATCCTCGCCTCCGCCGTCGCGGGCGCGTTGGTGCCGATGCCATCCTCCGACGTCATAGTCTCAGACTCCGAGGGAGGGCCCACCCGGTTCCAGATGACCGAGGAGTTCAGGGACGCCATGACGAGGAGGAGCACGATCCAGTCCACCATCCTGAGGATATCGCCGACCAATATATACCAAAACATAATCAACGACGTGCTGGGCGTACGCGGCTTCGCCGGGATGGGTGCGCAGGGCTTCGCGAGGACCATGTCGCTGACGGAGGCCTTGGCGGCTAACTGGGCGAACATCGCGGTGCTCACCGTCGGCCTCGTGGTCTGCTTCGCCGCGTCTTACATGATGTTCCTGCGAAGCGAGATCAGGCCAGGAGACTAGCCTTGACCAGCCGACCCCCCAAATCTAGAGGACCCGTCTTACCCTGTTTTTTACCGTTGGATAGCTGAAAAAATAAATTAAGTACACCCCATCCTTTTCCTTATGGCTACATTCGACTTAGGTAAACTTGATAGACGTAGCTATAATCTTGGCATGATCTACGCCTTCGCGGAGGTTGTGGGCAGCGGCGTGAAGCGTCTCGGCCTGAGCCCGCCCCTCACCGAGACGGAGTACGAGAACGTTATAGAAGACACGAGGCTAATCGCTGAAGAGTACGGCGTCACGCTGCATACAGACAGGGGCTTCTTGGAGACGCTGCTCTTCAACCCAGAGTACACTAGAGGCAGGATAGTGATCCACTTGGCTGACTCGAGGGAGACGCTGGATGAGTACCTTTGCCTCAAGGATAGGAAGAAGAGGCTGGAAGAGTCGGGGGAGCTGACTAGGATGAAGGAAGAGGAGATTGCCCGGGGCTTGGGGGCGCTGCTCAGTTATAGCGAAGAAACCGTGGAAAGACTGCTGAAGAAGCCGCGTTTCTAGAGATCGGCCTTCGTGATGAGGGCGAACCTGCTGAACCGGCATCGCCTCGCCAGCATGTCGTAGTTCACCGCCACCGACTTGATCTCACTGTACTCCGTGAGCC
>CAYPNN010000293.1:0-2967 GCA_964412065.1 uncultured Candidatus Bathyarchaeia archaeon | reverse complement strand
GTCAACCGCAGGATCATCCACTACGGCGTCCAGAGCAAGTTCACGAGCCACCACCCGTGGCTGGTGCCCGAGCCCTTCACCCCGGAGCCCTGCGAGACCTACAGCAAGGCCGACATAGACTACTGGTGCGCGGTGCTGGAGAGGGTGTGTGAGGAGGCTTACAGCGACCCCGAGCTGGTCAAGACGGCGCCCCACAACAGCAGCAACCGCAGGGTGGTGTTCGACGGCTTCGACGACCCGGAGCGTTGGGCCATGAGCTGGAGGGCATACAAGAGGAAGAGGGGAATGGATTGAGGCTGGAAGGCAGGATAGCGGTAGTGACGGGGGCCATGCAGGGCATCGGCGCCGGCGTGAGCATGGTTCTGGCCCGCAGCGGCGCCACCGTCGTGCTCACGGACGTCTCGCCGAGGGTGGAGGAGACGGCTAGGGGCATAGCGGAGATGGGATACGCGGCGGAGCACCTCGTCATGGACGTCACCGACCCGGAGCAGGTCAGCGAAGTCTTCGAAGAGATAACGGCCAGGCATGGGCGTGTCGACGTCCTCGTAAACAACGCAGGCATCTACCCCCGGAGGAGGTTGGTGGATATGGACGAGGAGTTCCTCCACAGGATGTTCGAGGTAAACGTGTTCGGCATGTTCAGGTGCGCCAAGGCGGTGCTCCCAGGCATGATGGAGCGGAGGTATGGCAAGATAGTCAACGTGAGCAGCGTCACGGGGCCCATGGTGGGGGCGCCGGGCGGAGGCCAGACGGCGTACGGCGCCACCAAGGCTGCGGTGATAGGGTTCACCAAGGCACTAGCCCTGGAGACGGCGCAGCACGGCATCAACGTGAACACCATACTGCCAGGCTACATATACAGCCCCAGCGCCTACGGGCTCAGGGGAGGCGACGAGGCCAGCGATACGGAGGAGAAGATGAGGGAGTTCGGGTACAAGATACCCGTGGGGCGTCAGGGCTCCCCCGAGGACGTGGGCAACCTTGTTCTGTTCCTCGCGTCTGACGAGTCCAGCTACCTCACGGGCAGCGAGATAGTCATCGACGGCGGCAACGTGCTCCAGGAGGAGTACCTCGGCCCCTACAAGCCAAAATAGGCTACGGGGTCAGGTCCGAGAGCCTCGCGTACCACCTAAGCTTCGCCTCGTCCAGCTCGTCGAGGCCGTACGCCTTGAGGAACAGCGGGGCGAGCCTCTTCGCGTCCCCGCCGTAGTTGTACCCGATGCTCCACATGCAAGCCTCCAGGTCCACATAGGGGTCTCCGAGCCCCGCGTAGTCCCAGTCGATTACGCCACTCAGGGCCCCGCCGTCCAGGATGATGTTGGGGAGACAGTAGTCCCCGTGGGTGAAGACCAGATCCTCGTCCGGCTTGGACGCCTCAAGCCCGTCCAGAGCCCTCTGGGTCTCGGGGTCCTTCGACGCCCGTGCCTCACCGATCCGGTTTGCCGCTGTATTCATGTAGGGGCAGCCACGCGCGTCGAGCCCGTGTATCGCTCTAAGGGCCTCAGCCATCACCTTTACGGCGTTCTCCCTCTCACGTCTCTCCAGCTGATAGGAAGGGACCCCCGGTATCTCCGTCGTCAACTGGTACTCCCACCATCCCTGAGCCAGGTATAACAACGGCCGCGGGGCGGGTAGCCTCCCACCGATCCACCTGAGGATCTTTGTCTCTCTTTCAAGCCTTCTCCCACGGACAGGATACGCCTTAAGGTATAGCGTCGGCCTGCCCTCTGCCGTGAGCCTGTGTATCTCGGCACCCGTCTCGTCGTAGGGGTGACGCTCGAACCTGTAGCCGTCTGTCAGTTCACCGAGTTCCTCTGGGAGGCTCATCTCACTCCGCCTTGATGAGAGTCCTTCTCCTGTATCCCGTGACCACCTTGTAGTAGCCCCTCAGCTCCCCGTCCAGCGCCGGGTCCCCGGTGTCCACGCGCATCGCCCGCGCCCTGAGGGTAGCCAGCTTCTGAGGCGTCGCTATCACCACGATGTTCTCCCTGCCGACCTTCCTGATGACCTCGGGGCTTATCTGCTGGTTCCCCCTGCCGAAGATGAATCCCTGGCCCCCGATGACGGTGACGACTATCTTCGCGTCCCTGCCGTCGAGGTGGGCGAGTATCTGCTCCTCGTTGGCGTCTCTGGCCACCAGCTCGCCGTCCATCAAAAGGTCCACGCCGAGGAGCGTCTTCTCTACGCCGAACTGCTCCACAACAGGCATTGTGGACGACCCCGGGCCCACGATGTAGAGCACCCCGGGCTCCATCTCGTCTTTGATGTCTGCTGCTATCGCCTCAAGATCCAGGGGCTCCTGGCTGACGCTCCCCTCCTTGCCGCCTTGGAGGTACTCTGGGGCGTAGGGTATCCTCATGTAGCCGTAGAGCCGCGCCGAGAGCCTGTTCTCCCTGAACGCGTCCTCGTCGATGTCCATCACCTCCGCGTCGCGTGTCTCCGACGCCTCGCCGTTAAGGTAGCCAGCCGCGAGCCTCCCGGCCGCCGCCGGGGTGACGGCGTAGACGGCGGAGTGGATCTTCACGCCCGTGGGGATGCCGAGAACCGGGACCCGGGAGTCGATGGCCTCGTACACGTCGCGGGCGGTACCGTCGCCGCCGGCGAAAAGGAGGAGGTCCACGCCCAGGTCTGCTAGGGCGGCCGCCGCCTCCTTCGTGTCCTCTGCAGTCGTCCTCCCCGTTGTGATCTCGCCTATGACGCTGGGGTCTAGCCCGGCTTCCCTTGCCTCGTCCTCACCCATCTCGCCCGGGTAGGTGTACAGCTCGAAGCTCGGCGAGCCCATCTTGATTGCTTGGAGAGCCTGCACGGCCCTGGCTGGCGACTGCGGCTCGGCGCCCAGCTCCCTCGCCCTTCTCAGTATATCCTCGCCGTCGCTGCCTTTCAGCCCCACCCGGCCACCCATCCCGGCGATGGGGTTGACTATCAGCCCAAGTTTCTTCAAAGCGCTCAGTAATGCCTAGCCAAGGA
>CAYPNN010000292.1:0-2974 GCA_964412065.1 uncultured Candidatus Bathyarchaeia archaeon | reverse complement strand
AAGATCCTCAGAGTAGACCTATCGAAAGGTACAGCGAAGGTCGAACCATACTCCGAGGAGATCGCCAAGAAGTTCATAGGCGGCAGGGGCCTCGCCGTCAAGCTCCTGTGGGACGAGCTGCCGCCGGGGGCCGAGCCCCTCGGGCCGGAGAACATCATAGTCTTCGCCACGGGCCCATACACCGCTTTCCAGGTTCCCAACAGCGGCAAGATGGTTGTCGCCTCCAAGAGCCCGCTGACGGGAGGTTACGGCGACGGCAACCTGGGTAGCCGGGCGGCCACCAACATGAGGAAGTGCGGTATCGACGCCGTCGCGGTGATCGGTAAGGCGAAGAAGCCCGTCTACCTGTACGTCGAGGACGACGAGGCACAGCTCATGGACGCGGGCCACCTCTGGGGCAAGGACAGCTACGTGGCCGAGGACTGGCTCATGGAGAAACACGGCAAGGCGTCGGGCGCCCTGCTCATCGGGCAGAGCGGAGAGAACCTATGCAGGCTCGCCACCGTCGTCAGCCAGAAGGGAAGAGCCGGCGGCAGGCCCGGCATGGGGGCCGTGATGGGCAGCAAGAACCTGAAGGCACTCGTCTTCAAGGGAAGCAAGGAGATACCGGCTGCGGACCCGGGGAAGCTCAAGGAGCTCGGCAAGGCTGGCTTCGACAAGATACTCAAGTTCGATGCCTACCCCGGCTGGAAGAGGGAGGGCACCATGATGGCCGCCGCCATGATGCAGACGGCGAGTGCGTTGCCGACAAGGAACTTCAGCGAGGGAGTGTTCGAGCACATCGAGAACGTGAACGGCGACGCGGTCCACGCCGCCACCGTGACGCAGCGGGGCTGCCCCAACTGCAACATGATCTGCGGCAACACCATCATCGACAGCGAGGGCAGGGAGTCCGAGCTGGACTACGAGAACGTCACCATGCTCGGCAGCAACATCGGGCTCGGCGACCTCAAGCAGATAGGCACCCTGAACAGGATGTGCGACGAGCTGGGCCTGGACACCATCGGCGCAGGCAACGCCATCGGGTTCGCCATGGAGTGCGCCGAGAAGGGGCTCGTCGACCTAGACATCACGTGGGGCGACTTCGAGGGAGCTAAGAGGCTGCTGCGAGAGATGGCGATTATGGAGGACGACGGAGCCCTCTTCGGCCTCGGCACTAGGGCGGCGGCGGAGAAGATCGGCGGCGAGGCCCCCGACTTCGCCATCCACGCCAAGGGCCTGGAGGTGAGCGCCTACGACTGCCACGCCTGCCCCGGCATGGCGCTGAGCTTCGGCACAAGCCCCATCGGCGCCCACCACAAGGACGCGTGGGTCATAAGCTGGGAGATCAGCAGCGGCATCCGCGAGGAGTACGGGCCCGAGAAGGCGGACAAGGTCATCGAGTTCCAGCGCATCCGCGGCGGCATGTTCGAGACCCTCGTGGGCTGCAGGTTCCCGTGGATCGAGCTGGGCTACCCACTCGAGGACTACCCCAAGTACTTCGAGGCAGCCACCGGCGTCGAGATGAGCCTCGACGACATGTGGGTGATGGGGGACCGCGTCTACGCGCTGATACGCGCCTTCTGGGTGAGGGAGTACGGCGACAAGTGGGGGCGGCACATGGACTACCCGCCTGAGCGATGGTTCAAGCATCCCCTCACAGAGGGGGCGCTGGCAGGCAAGAAGCTGGACAAGGCGAAGTACGACAGGCTGCTGGGCTTCTACTACGATAAGCGGGGCTGGGACGACAGGGGTATACCCACCAGGGCGACGCTGAGGAAGCTAGGCTTGTCGAAAGAGGCTGAGCAGCTGGCTGAAACCGTGGAGCTCAAGTAACCCCAACCCTTTTCTATTCTCTACTCCTCCGGTGGCTCTATGTGGATGATGAGGTCCACGTCAGGAAGCTCATTCTCGACGTCCCACTCCAGGTGGTCAGTGAAGTCATGCGCTTCTTGGACAGAGAGCCCACCGTCCAGCGAGAGATGGAGCTCGGCGAACACCCTGTCTCCGCTCCTCCTCGTCTTGAGGTTGTGGTAGTCCACGAACTGGCTCTTGTGCCTGTCCATCAGCTCCCTGATCTTCTCCTCGGGCTCTGGGCACGACTCGTCCATGAGGCCACCGCCAGACTTCCAGACCAGTCCTACGCCCAACCTCAGCACCATAGCAGAGACTATCAAAGCCATGACGGGGTCGAGCACAGGAACCCCAAATAACTGTCCAAGGTAGAGCCCCACGGCCACGCCCAGGGACGAGATCACGTCAGAGAGGAGATGTTTGGCGTCGCCCTCCAATGCCATGCTGCCGGTATCCTTAGCCTTGGACATCAGCATCCATGAGAGCGCACCGTTCAGCAGTGTGGCGAAGAGGGACAGGCCGATCGCCACGTCAAGGCTTTCCAGGGACACGGGTTGATACAGTCGTCCTACGGCCTCCTTGGCGATCAGCGCCCCAGCCACTAAGATGAGGCCCCCCTCGGCGAGGGACGAGATGTTCTCTATCTTCTGGTGGCCGTATCGATGGTTTTCGTCGGGCGGCCTCTCGCTTATCCTGACGCTCATGAACATCATGAGTGAGGCCACGATGTTCACGATGGACTCGAGGGCGTCGGACAGCAGCGCTATAGACCCCGATATGTGGTATGAGTAGAGCTTGATCCCGAATATCGTGAAGCCGCCTACAATGGCTGTGATGGCCATCCCTCGTTTGTCCATCCTCCACCCATGCACTGAACTCGCTTTTAGGAATTACCTTTAGCTAGACTAAATAGTCGTAAACCGGCGTATCAGTGGAGCCGCGTCTGCCTTGGCTTGGGCTTCCACTCGGGCAGCTCCACCCTGAAGTGGGTCATCCGCTCCATGTACCCCTCGAAGGAGGAAAGGAAGCTCGTTAGGGCCAGCACCGAGACGCTGGGCATCCTCCTGTATATCCTCATTTTGGTGGGGCTCAGGGTCAGAGTGATGGGGATCACCACCGCGTCCCTCCACCTGTGGAAGCC
>CAYPNN010000291.1:0-2992 GCA_964412065.1 uncultured Candidatus Bathyarchaeia archaeon | reverse complement strand
CCTGAAGCAGGCTCAGCCGGTCACCCTGGCCCATTACCTGCTCGCCCACGTCGAGGCGGCGGAAAGGACGGTCCAGCGGCTGGAGGACGTATATCGCAGAACCAACCTGAGCCCGATGGGGTCTGCCGCCTTCGCGGGCACCAGCTGGCCCATAGACAGACACCGGACCATGGGGCTTCTGGGGTTCGATGGCTTAGTGGAGAACTCCCAGGACGGCGTGGCATCCGCAGACTACTTCATGGAGTTCTCGGCCGCCCTCGCCATCCACATGACCAACCTGAGCAGGCTCGCCCACGACATCCAGGTGTGGTCGACGGACGAGTACATGATGATAGACTTGGACGAGGCGTACGCCGGGACAAGCAGCATAATGCCCCAGAAGAAGAACCCGTTGGTCCTCGAACAGGTGAAGAGCTACGCGTCGGAGTGCATAGGCGCCATGGTGGCTGTCGTCTCGGCGATGAGGGGTGTCTCATACTCGAACATCGGGGACAGGGTGATGCTGGAGCCCGTCGTGATAGACACTGTGGTGGGCAGCACAAACGTCATGACTGGGGTGGTCGAGACGATGAAGCCGATTAAGGAGAACATGATGGCTAGGCTCCGAGAGGGGTTCAGCACCATGACGGACCTCGCCGATACGTTGGTGAGGCTGCACGGCCTCTCGTTCAGGCAGGCGCACGACGTAGTCGTGGAGGTGACCCTCAGCGCCATCCAGAGCAAGGTGAAAGCCGAAGAGATCACGGCGGAGATGATCATGGAAGCCTCGGAAAAGGTAGTGGGCAGGATGCTCAAGGTTCCGGAGCAGGAGTTACTCTCAGCCGTTGACCCGGTGCTTAACGTAAAGAGGAGAAGCGTCATCGGTGGACCCGCCCCGGAGTCGGTGAACAAGATGATTGAGAACCAGCGGAGAAGGCTGAGAGACGAGGAGGAGAGAAGAAAAAACAGGATGAAAAGGATAGCCGAAGCAAAAGAGAAACTTGTACATGCGGAGCGGGCGCTCGGGGCGTCTTGAAAACAGCTAACTTTTAACCTCTAGCACATAGACGGGGTAGCTCTCGACGAACCTGAAGCCCAGCTTCAGGGCGGTCCTGTTGGAGGGCTCGTTTCTCTGCCAACAGTGCCAGCCCACGCGGCTGAACCCGCGTTCCAGGCAGCGCTTCATGAGGACGCCTGCTGTGATCGTGGCCAGCCCCCTTCGTCTATGCTCCTCGACGGTCGCTATTCCTATCTCGTACCTGCTACAGTGGTTATACTCCGACATGCACCACGACACTATCTCGTCTCCGATTACGCCGCAGACGCCAACACTTTTCTCGAGGAAGTCTTCCACAGAACTCCTCTCAGAGCACATCTCCTCCTTGACTTGATCGAGGTTACCATAGGGGCTTCTCAGGAAGCGCCTGTCGATGACTTCTAATCTGAACTCATCTAGGTGGGCCTTAAACCATTCACGCTCCCTCGCATCCAGCTCGTAGTAGTTCCTCGTGTCTTGGTGTATCTTCACGTCGTCCAGTAGCTCAAACAAATCCAACGGGGAAATCTTAGGGTCAACGTACACGATGAAATATCTCGCTCCACGGTGTAGGCTGTCTAGTCTAATCTTGTTGCCAATGGTCTCCGCCGCTCTGCGCCGGTTGTCTTCATCGCTCAGGTCCCCTGATAGGAATATTCTGGATTTCGTCCATGTCAAGGCGCACCGAGGCTCATCTCGGTCATCCACGTATATTCGAGAATCTGTTAGACCGCTCAGTATGGAGCCTATCGCCGCGTGATGAGTCAGTGGACTGAAGACCTCTGCGGCTCTATGGCGGCTCTCCTTGTGGAGCTCATCCAGCATACGCCCATTTGTCTATGTTCGTAGATAAAACGGGTTTGATTGATCGTTAGCAGAAACATGTAAACTTTACTAACGTTTGCTTTATAGAATGCGCTGATAATTAAATTTTTTACATGGGTTAGAGATTTTATCGACGTATTTCATATTATAATGCAAATTTTTTATAATATTCAGAGAAAGGCGATCCAGCTTTAACAGTTTTTGATCAATTTTTCATCACGGTATAAAAAGACATATCATGCATTGGACCCAAACCGTAGTCGTCGCCCTGGAGGCTGTTTTAATGCGTTTCCCGGGTATCCTCTTTGCTTCAAGCAAATATTATATGGCGTGAAAACGGGTTCAACCGTATGAGTGTTAATCCACGTCACAGGTCAAGCAAGGTGTATGACGGCCCCGACCGCATGAGCCATCGCTCACTGTTAAAAGGCACGGGGGTGTCTAACGAGGACCTGAAGAAGCCGTTGATCGCGATAGCCAACAGCTTCACCGAGATCAACCCGGGCCACGTGCATCTCAACAGGCTAGCCGAGCAGATCAAGCTCGGCGTCGCCGCCGCGGGGGGAGTGCCTAGGGAGTTCAACACCATAGCGGTCTGCGACGGCATCGTCATGGGGCACCAGGGGATGAAGATGAGCCTCCCGAGCCGGGAGGTCATCGCCGACAGCGTCGAGATAATGGCTGAGAGCCACGGCTTCGACGCCATGATCTGCGTCACCACGTGCGACAAGATCGACCCCGGGATGCTCATGGCAGCGGCGAGGATCGACATGCCGACCATATTCGTCCTCGGCGGCCCCATGGAGCCTGGCTGCCCGACCTGGGGGCGGTACAAGGACAAGAAGATAACCGTCCAGGACCTCTTCGAGGCGGCGAGCCTCATGGTCAGCGGCAAGCTGAGCGAGGAGGAGGCTCTATACCTTGAGGACATCTGCTGCGGCCCCGGTGCCTGCGGCGGAATGTTCACAGCCAACACAATGCAGTGCCTCATCGAGTCCATAGGCATGACCCTCCCCTACATGGCAAGCGCAGAGAGCACAGGCATGGAGCGGGCGAGGCTGGCTCAGGAGGCAGGAAAGAAGATAATGATGCTCCTCGAGAAGGGGCTTACCCCGAGGAAGATCATGTCTGAGGCCGCGTTCAGGAACGCCA
>CAYPNN010000290.1:0-2997 GCA_964412065.1 uncultured Candidatus Bathyarchaeia archaeon | reverse complement strand
GCCGAAGGCCGCCCGGAGGGAGGTGCCAAAGGCCGGGAGCCGTTCACAGCGAAAGGTGGTTTGCTTTGGTGGCAGAGACATCAGTAGACGAGGTAGAGAGAAAACTGTCCCCGTTTGCCAGACTGCGTGATTCCGAGAGGCTTCGCGAACTCGGCGAGTATCGGCGCATTGCCAGCATCGACGAGATCGGTCGTCGCTATCTGGCCATGAACGCCTTCGACGGCGCCATGACCAGCCTCGGCGTAGTCATCGGGGCCTACATTAGCCACATCAACGACCCCCGCAGCGTCGTCGGCGTCATCATCACCAGCGGCATCGCCATGATGGTCTCGGGGTTCAGCGGCACCTACATGACGGAGCGCGCCGAGAGGAGCCACAGCCTCAACGAGCTGGAGGACGCCATGCTCATCAACCTGGACGACACGGTCTACGGCAGGGCCAGCAGGTTCATCTCGGTGTTCGCCGCCCTGGTGGACGGCTCCGCCCCGTTCCTAGCCTCGATACCCAGCTTCATCCCCTTCCTCCTGGTGCCACGGCTGATAGACATATCCGCGGCATTCGTCGCAGCCATCGGCGCAAGCCTCTTCACCCTGTTCATCCTGGGCGTCTACCTGGGCAGGGTCAGCGGGGAGAACATACTGTACTCGGGGCTTAAGATGGTGGTGTCGGGCGCAGCGGTGGCGATAATCGCGCTGCTCCTCAACGTCCACTAGACGCTGTAGTAGTAGCGTCCCGACTGCTTCTGCTCCCTGTCGAGCCTGCTGTCAGGCTTGTTTACGCGGGGCCGCTTGGTGTCCTGGTCGCGCCTGAATGTGACCTCCATCTCCCTGAGGAAGCCGTTCATGCCGTCCTCCAGGCTAACGGGGTCTCCCGCGTGGCCGTGGACCCCCGCCTCCCCGGTGAACACCATGAGCCTGTCCGCGATGAAGTCCTGGGTCACTATGTCGTGCTCGACCACGAACGCCGTCACGGCGCGCATCTTGGTGATGCGCCTGATGGCGCGTGCCACGGCGAGCCGCTCCTCCACGTCCAGGTAGGCGCTTGGCTCGTCCAGCAGGTAGATGTCGGCGTCCCTGCTCAGGCACTCCGCGATGGCGACCCTCTGCAGCTCGCCGCCGCTGAGGATGCCCACGTCCCTGTCCAGGAACCTCTTCACGTTCAGGGGCTCGATGACCTCGGCGCTGTACCAGTTCTCGATGTACTTGGTGCCGGCGGCCCTCCTGAGCACCTCCTCGACTGTGCCCTCTATGTCGCCGCTGATGTACTGGGGCTTGTAGCTCGCCTTTATGTCCGGTTCGCTGACGCCCCCCTCCGTGGGCGTCTCGACGCCGGCGAGCATCCTCACGAACGTCGTCTTGCCTATGCCGTTCATCCCCAGGATGCCCACCACCTCCCCCATGGAGATGCCGCCGGCCTCCACCTCCAGCCTGAACGCTCCGTAGTCCTTCACCAGCCTGGTCCACTCGAGCAGGTTATAGGTCCTCTCCTGCGGCTCCACGGGCGGCTTCTCATGGAACACTATGGGCGTCTGCCTGAACCGGACGTTCTCGTCGGGGATGTAGCCGTTGATGTAGATGTTGATGCCCTCCCGCACCACGTGGACGTTCGATACGATGCCGTAGACATCGGGCTCGCCGTAGAGGATGAAGACGTCGTCGCTCATGTAGTCCAGGACGGCGAGGTCGTGCTCCGCCGCCACCACCATCCTGCCCTCATCCGCCAGGTTCCTGATGATCCTGGCCGCGCGGGTCCTCTGGTAGACGTCCAGGAAGCTGCTGGGCTCGTCGAAGAGGTAGATCTGGGCGTCGCGGCAGATCGCCGTCGCGATGGCGACCCTCTGCAGCTCGCCGCCGCTGAGCACGTCCAGGTCGCGGTCCAGGAGGTAGCCTATCTCCAGATCGTCGATGATCGTGCCCAGTACGCCGCGCTCGTCGAGCCCTTCGAGGACCTCCCCGACCTTTCCCTCGATCACCCGCGGTATCTTGTCCACGTACTGGGGCTTGTGTACTGCCTTCATGGTGCCGTCGTAGACTCCGCCGAGGTACTCCGCCAGGGGCTTGCCCCTGAAGTACTCCAGCACAGCCTCCTTGGAGGCGGGCTTCTCGAAGTCCCCCATGTTGGGCACCAGCTCCCCTGACAGGATCTTCAGTATCGTGGACTTCCCCATGCCGTTGCGGCCGATGAGCCCCACCACCTCGTTCCTCCGGGGCGTCGGGAGCCTGAACAGCGTGAACATGTTGGGGCCGAAGCGGTGGATGTGGTCCTTCTCCAGCTCGTCGGGGAGGTTGACGATGCGCAGGGCGTCGAAGGGGCACTTGCGTACGCAGATGCCGCAGCCGCTGCATATGTACTCGCTGACGTATGCCTTGCCCTCCTCGTCTAGGCGTATCGCCTCCCTGCGGGTGCGCACCATGGGGCAGAACCTGATGCAGACCAGGTCGCACTTGTCTGAGCGGCACCGCTCCTTGTCGACGACGGCTACACGCATCTGTCTGCACCTTTCGCGTTTAATCCAGCGTCGGGTTATTTAAGGGAATATCTAGAGAAGGGAAAGAGACTCACTGACGCTATGAATGCTGGAGATTCACCCATGGCTCGCCGATAGTCCCGCCAGCCAGCGCTTCGTCTCGCCTGTGGACCCGTGGCGAACCACCGTCAGATGGCTGTACTCGGTGCTCGCGAACAGCTCAGGGTACTCCCGCCTCCGCCTCCGGTACGTCTTCAACACCCAGAGCGGCATGGAGTCGGGACCCACAAGCGCAGACAGGCCCTCCCTGTTGCCGTTCCACAGTTCCTCCCTGGTCAGTATGCGTCGCACCGTCCTCCGCAGGGTCCGCCAGAATGCGACCCTCAGCGGATAGTCCAGCCACACCACTGTGTCCGCCCTGCCCAACAATATGTCCCTGACCACGCCGTAGTTGCCGTCCGCCACCCAAGACTCTCCCGACGTGGCTTCGATCGTCCTGGACCTGAACTCCTCGTCGGGTGCCTCCGTCC